>CAYOIG010000039.1:0-9580 GCA_964403915.1 uncultured Myxococcaceae bacterium | reverse complement strand
CTCGCCACCGAGGCGCAGGGCGGCGCGGGCGGAACGCGATATGCCAACGGAGAAGACGCCGGAAATGGCGGAAAGGCGAACGCGGCCGGGGCTGGGAACAACGATGCGGGAGGCGTGAGTGTCCGCGGGCTCGCAACCGGCGGTGCGGGCGGAGCCGGGTTCTCCGGTGCGAACGGCGGAAGCGGGGGCGATGCAGCGCTCGAGATGAACGCCGAAACGAACGGCGACGGACACGATGTCGAGGTAGGGGATGCGACAGGGCCTGCTGCCGTGCCCGTCGCGGGAGCCTTCGGCGGGAGCGGGGGCAATGCGAGCTCCAGCCGTGACCTACCCCCGGTGCGTGCGAGCGGCGGCGACGCCACGAGCCGCTCCGCCGGCATCGCCCACGGCAGCTCGCGCGTCCGCGTGACGGACCGCGCGACGGGCGGAGCCGGCGGGCGCGGCTCTGCCAGCAGCGGCAGCGTCGCCAACGCCGATGGAGGAGCCGGAGGAAGCGCCTCCTCCTCCGCGACAGCACGAAACGCGGGCAGCGACGATATCGATGTCAGCGCGACCGCAACCGGCGGAGACGGCGGCGCAGCGTACGCACTCGACGCACGCGCCGGAGCGGGCGGCGTCGCCACGCTCGGCGAGGTCTCGGGATTCTCGGAGGGGGGCGGCACGGTTTCGGTGAGCGGTGAGGCAGTCGGGGGGGCCGGTGGCAGCACGGGACTCGGTGGCGACGGCGCTTCGGTACTTCTCGAAAACGCCGTCACCGGAGCGACCTCGGGAGCCTTGAGGCTAAAGCAGGCTGCGGCGGGCGGTGCGGCGAGGTCCGGGTTCGGAGCCCGGACCGGCGCGGCCAGGAGCCTTCTCTCGCGAAGCACGAGCGCCGCTTCGCTCACGCTCACGTCCGAAGCCCGGGCGGGGAGCTACCAAGACTACTTCCTGTCGACGACGCACTCCGCGGTCGGACGCGACGGTGCCGTCGGTGAGGCTTCAGCGAGCTCGGAGAACGACAGCGGCAGCGCCGCGGCCTTCGCTCTTGCCGTCGGCGGTATTGGGGAGCATACCTACACCACGGCGGGCAGCGGCGGAGAAGCGATCGCCCACGCCAGCGCGAGCACGACCGGGGATGGCCACGCCGTTCGGGTCGGCACTGCCCCGGCTGATTGGCCCTTCCCGTTCCCCTGGCCGACCGAGGCCGATGCGACGGGGGCCTACGGTGGCGCCGGAGGCATGGGGGATACCGCGGGCCACGGAGCTCGCGCGACCAGCAGCTCCGAGGGAAGGGCGCTTGGGGACAGCGCGGTGACGGTCTTCGACCAGGCTGTCGGAGGCTATGGAGGCGGCGCCATCAGCTTCGGCATCACCCCCGCCGCACGCTTCCTCGGTGACGGCGGCGAGGCGTCGTCGAATGCGAACGGCAGCGGGGCTGGAGCATCGCTCGTCGATGTCCACGCCCGCGCTCAGGGCGGAGAAGGGGGAGGCATCTCCTTCCCGGTCGGCCCAGTGCCCATCCTCGGAAGAGGGGGGAATGCGAGCGCGACCGCCAACGCCACGGGAGCCGGCGAGGTGCGTGCCGAGGCCACCGCGCGTGGCGGAGCTGCAGGCTCCGGGTGGCTCGGGGCGCTGCGCGGCGCGGGCGCAGACGCGCTCGCGCAGGCCGAGGCCAACGGCGCGACCGGCTTCGCGGCCGCGACGGCCAGCACGAGCGGTCATGCCTTGAGCCGTGTCGAGGGCATCGCCCGGGCTGGCCTTGCGTCGGACGCGAAGGTCGAGGCCCACGCGCTCGCGGGAACCGGCGCTTCGCCGATTCCCGCGAGCGCGGTCGACGCGTTCACGACGGTGGCCGCGCTTGCGAGTGCAGACGCGCTCGGCGCCTCGAATGCACGCGCGCAGGACGCGCTCGTCTGGGCGCAGATCGGTTTCACCAACACCCAGGGCGCGCTCCGCGACGGAGGAAGCCTTCTGCTCTCGTCCGAGATCTCGATCACCTTCGATCGCAATCAGCCCCGCCCACGGCCCGACGACTTCCTGATCGACTTCTCCGGCGCAGAGGTGCTTGGCGGCGGCTTCGAGACGCTCCGCTTCCGCGCGCTTCTCGGTGATGCCTCGCTCTTCGACGAGACCTTCACGGATCTCGCCGCGGCCCTCGCTTTCTTCACCGGCGAGACGCTGGCGCTCCCCAACGGCACCTCGCTCATACCGGCGACGCTCAGCCTGCTCGTCGATTTCAGCAGCACGGAGATCGGGGCGGGCTTCGCCGTGGGCCTCACCGTCAGTGGCACCGCGGTGCCCGAGCCGTCCAGCGCCATTCTTGTCGCTGCCGGCCTCGCAGGCCTCGGGCGGCGTCGCCGGATCAGCAGGCCAGCCTGCGCTCGAGAGCGTCCAGCACGCGCTCCTCGAGCGCCACGCCCTCCAGCGCGTTTACTTCCTGGATGCCCGTCGGGCTGGTGACGTTGATCTCGGTGAGACGGCCCCCGATCACGTCGATGCCGACGAAGAAGAAACCATCTCGCAGCAGGGCCGGGGCGATGCGTGCGACGATCCGGCGATCTGCTTCGTCGAGGCCGGCGCGCATGGCCCGGCCGCCGACGTGGAGGTTCGCCCGCGTCTCCCGCTCGGCCGGCACCCGCAGCACGGCACCGATCGGCTCTCCGTCCACGAGCAGGATGCGCTTGTCTCCCTGACGCACCTCGGGCAGGTAGCGCTGCGCCATGGTCCAGCGCGCTCCGAAGGCGGTGGCCTGCTCGAGGATCGAAAACAGGTTCCGGTCGTCGTGGCGCAGGTGGAAGATGCCCTCGCCCCCCTTGCCACCGAGCGGCTTCACGATCATCTCACCGCCGAGGCGCGTCATGAAATCGATGAGGTCGGGAATGCTGCGCGTGACGCAGGTCTCGGCCATGAGATCCGGGAAGCGAAGCGCATAGAGCTTCTCGTTGGCCGCGAGGATGCTCTCGGGCCGGTTCAGCACCAGGGCCCGCTGGCAGAGCATGAGGATCTGGGTCGCCGTGACGTAGGCCTCGTCCACGGGAGGATCCTTGCGCTGGAAGACGGCATCGCAGACGTCGTCGAGGGCGAAGCCATGGGGAGCCTCGAGGTCGGCATGGCGCCCCGGCTCCCTTCGCAGGCGGATGCCCCGCGCCCGGGCACAGGGCCGGCCTCCCTCGACGTAGAGATCCCCGACCTCGCAGACCAGGACGCGGTGACCCCGCCGCTGGGCCTCGTGCATGAGGACGAAGGTGGTGTCCTTCGTGCAGTCGATCCCGAGCACGGGATCCATCACGAAGAGGAGGGTCCGGGGGCGGTCGTCCATTCAGCCCTTTCGCATGCCGGCCGAAGCGGTAGCGCAGGGTCTTGGCCGTCGGCTACGGTCCTCGGGACCCCGGAGCATCCATGGCGTTCGTTCGGCGCGTCCTCCTCCTCCTGCTCGTGCTCGGGGTCCTCGCGGGGATCACGGCCGCGGGCGGCGCCTACTACCTCTACCAGCTCATCGCGGCCGACCTCCCCAGCCTCGAGAGCCTCGAGGATTACGCCCCGCCGCTGGCCTCGGTCGTGTACGACCGCAACGGCCGCCCCATCGGCGAGTTCTTCGAGGAACGCCGCCAGATCACCCCCGTGGGCGAGATCCCGAAGCAGGTCGTGCAGGCGTTCGTGGCGGCCGAGGACGACACCTTCTTCGAGCACTCGGGGATCGACTACCCCTCCATCGTGCGCGCGGCGTGGATCAACTTCTCGGCCGGCGGGAAGATCAAGCAGGGCGCGAGCACGATCACCCAGCAGGTGGCGAAGAGCCTCGTCGGCTCCGAGAAGAGCTACGTCCGCAAGCTCAAGGACATGCTCCTCGCCAAGCGCATCGAAGAGCGCTTCACGAAGGACGAGATCCTCTACCTCTATCTCAATCAGATCTACTTCGGACACGGCGCCTACGGGGTGGGCGAGGCGGCACGCTCCTATTTCGGCAAGACGGTCGGGACGCTCACGGTCTCGGAGTCGGCCCTGATCGCAGGGCTGCCCAAGGCCCCCACGGACTACTCACCGCTGGTGAACCCGGCGGCCGCCGAGCAGCGCCGGCTCTACGTGCTCGGGCGCATGCGCGAGCAGGGCTTCATCGACGGCCCGACCTACGAGATGGCCGTCGCCGAGCGGCCAGCCCTGCGCGACCCCGCCGAGTATGCGGACTACGCCGCGGCCGCTGGCTTCACGGAGGAGGTCCGGCGTACGCTCTACAAGCAGCTCGGCAGCGCACGCGTGCTGCGCGGCGGATTGCGCATCGAGACCACGGTCGATCTCGATCTGCAGCGCGACGCCGTGATTGCCGTGCAGCGGGGCCTCGAGGCCTACGAGCGCCGTCATGGAGGCTGGCGCGGCCCGGAACGCAGCGTGCTGCCATCGCAGATCGAAGCCGCGATTGCCGAGATCGCGCGCGCGAACGGTCTGGTGGCCGCAGCACCGACCCAGGTGATCGAGATCCCCGCAGGCCGCTCGCTTCTCGGTGTCGTTACGAGTGTCGATGCCGGAAGTGCTCGCTTCTCGCTCGCGCCGGGCCTGGAGGGGACGGTCGCTCTCGAGAACGCGACCTGGGCCTTCAAGCCCTCCTGGAAGAAGGAGGGAGACCCGCGCGGGCTCGACCGGCTGCTCAGGCCGGGTGACGTGGCCCGCTTCGTTCTCCGGCCCGCACCGCGCCCGATCACGAAGCCTGCGACGCCGGCACCTTCGAACGTGCCGCCGCCCCCCGAGTCGGAGGAGGGCGAGGAAGGCCCCGAGCTGCTGCAGGCGGCAGCCCTTCCTGCCGTCTCGGCCGGCAGCGCAGGCAACGCCGCCGCGCCGCTGCGCTGGGAGCTGCACCAGGTGCCGAAGGTCGAAGGCGCACTGCTCTCTCTCGACGTCGCAACCGGCGGCGTGCTGGCGATGGTCGGCGGCTACGACTTCGCGCGCAGTGAGTTCAACCGCGCGACGCAGGCCCGCCGGCAGCCCGGCTCGGCCTTCAAGGCCTTTCTCTACGGTGCGGCGGTCGAGGCGGGCTTCACGCCGACCTCCATCGTGATGGATTCGCCCATCACGATCTGGGACGTGGGCTCCATGCAATATTGGTCGCCCAAGAACTACAAGAACATCTACAAGGGCGCCGTGCCGGTGAAGGAGGCCATCGCGCGCTCGCTCAACAACGCCGCGGTGAACGTCTTCCTCGACGTGGGCGTGGATCCGGTGATCGACTACGCGCGGCGGCTCGGCGTGCGCTCTCCCCTCGGCCGTCATCTCTCTCTCTCTCTCGGATCGACGGAGCTTCCGCTCGTCGAGCTCGTGCGCGCCTACGGCACCTTTGCGTCGGGCGGCTCCCTGCTGCAGCCGGTCTTCATCCGGCGCGTGGCGGGCCGGAACGGCAAGCCACTGCTCGAGAACGTGGTGCTCGAGGAGCTCGACGCTCCGGCCCCCCCTGCGCCGAGTGCGAACGCGAACGCGGCGAAGCCCGCGCCGCCGGAGCCGGATCCCTCCGGCTTCGTGCTGCCGTCGCAGGGCCTGCCTGCGGACGAGGCCTTCATGATGACGTATCTGCTGCGGCAGCCCGTCGAGAACTCGCACGGTACGGCCCACAAGGCCGCCGAGCTCGGACGCCCCCTGGCCGGGAAGACGGGCACGACCAACGAGCAGAACGACGCCTGGTTCGTCGGCTTCTCGCCCGAGATCGTCACCGGCGTATGGGTCGGCTTCGACCAGAAGAGAATGCTCGGCGACAAGGAGACCGGCGGACGCGCAGCGCTCCCGATCTGGATCGACTACATGAACACGGCCCTCAGCAACCGACCGGCGGCGGACTTCCCCATGCCCGCGGGCATCGAGTTCCGCCGAGTCGGCGGCGTCGAGGTCGTGAGCGGTGGCGGCGAGGACGAGGAGTCGGCCGCACAGCAGATCGTGCACACCACGCCGATCAGCTACGAGCCCTTCCTGACGCGCGTCATCGCGCGCAAACAGCGCGCGGGCGCTGCGGAAGGCGAGGAAGGAGCCGACGGCGAGGAGAAGAGCAGCTACGACCTGCTTCGCGAGGAGGCGTTCTGACCGAGCCGCCGGCAGAAGGCTGCACGCGGCCTGCTGCCGATGCCCGGCGCCTCGACCGAATGGCGGCTCTCGGAACGTTGACCGCCGAGATCCTGCACGAGATCCGGAACCCGCTGGTCTCGATCAAGACCTTCGTCGAGCTGCTGCCCGAGCGTCATGACGATCCGGAGTACCGCGAGCGCTTCGTCAGCGTCGTGCGCGACGAGGTCCGCCGCATCGAGCGACTGATCGACCGCGTGCTCGAGCAGGCAGCGCCACCGGTCGAGGGAGGGCTGGCCTCCGCGGGTTTCGCGCCGATCGTGGCCTGGGCCGAAGAACTGCTCTCCGAGCGGCTCCGCGAGCGGGGAGTGCGCCTCGAATGCGCACTCGTCAGCCCCCTGCCGCGTGTCGCGCTTGAGGAGGACGCACTGCGTCAGCTTCTGCTCAATCTGCTGCTGAACGCCGTCGAGGCGAGCCCGGCGGGAGGGCGCGTGCGCCTCGAAGCGGCCGCCGAAGGCGGGCAGGTCGTGGTGCACATTCGCGACGAGGGGCCGGGCGTGCCGGAATCGCTGCGGGAGAGGATCTTCGAGCCCTTCTTCTCGACCCGGCGCCCGCGTTCGGGCGGCCTCGGCCTCGCGATCTCCCGGCGAATGGCCGAGGGAGTCGGCGGCAGCCTCTCGGTCGCGCCCTCGGATGCGCCGGGCGCCGTCTTCCGTCTCGTGCTGCCCGCGGAAGGCGGAGAGCCGCCGCTTCAGTCGCCGGAATCTTCGCCGGCAGCGAGCCACGACGCGCAGGCGCGCCCGAGCTCGGCGAGGCCCGTTCCGAAGAAATGATCGGCCTCCGGCAGGCACTCGAAGCGACAGGCGACGAGACGCTGCGCCAGCGCATGCAGCGCCTCTGCCGGCGCGAGACGGTCGCGATCCCCAGCGATGAGGAGCACGCGGCCGCGGAAGGCGGCCAGTAGATCTGCATCGAGGAGTGTGGGGGGAGGCGCGACGAGGAGCAGGCTCGTAGCGCGCGCCTGCCGTGCGCCCGCACGGACGGCCGCCGCGGCGCCGGCCGAGTAGCCTGCGGCACACAGCCCCCCGGCGACCGTATCGGCGAGATGCTGCAGGGCCGCGGCGTAGTCGGCGTCGTGATCGCCCGCCTCGCCGCTCGGCGAGCCCGTGCTCGCACCCACGCCGCGCCAGTCGAAGCGCAGCGAGGCGATGCCCGCGCGCGCAGCGGCAAAGCCGAGCTCCGTCACCACGGGAGACTCCATGCTGCCGCCGTAGAGAGGATGCGGCGGGGCGACCAGCATGCCGCCGGCCCGGGCGGAGACGCCGGCCCGAAAGAGACCATCGAGGGCGAGCGCCCCGGTGCCGTCGTTCGGCCCCGCGATCACGACCGGCCGCTCCTCGGCCATGCGACCCGCTCCTGCGTCCATCGCGAGCCTCCTTGCCCCAGCTTGCCCGCGCCGATCGCCAGAGGCTAGCCTCGCCGCGATGCTCCCCTGCCCGGCCGGACGCGATGCCGCGTGAGACCGTGGCCGCGCGTCGCGCGCGCGCGCTCCGCATCGTCCGGCTGCTGGCGACGACCTATCCCGATGCAGCCTGCGCCCTCCAGCATCGCGGCCCGTTCGAGCTGCTGGTGGCCACCATGCTCTCGGCGCAGTGTACGGACAAGAAGGTGAACGAGGTGACGCCAGGACTCTTTGCGCGATTTCCCACGCCGAAGGCCATGGCCGCAGCCGACCCGGAGGAGCTGGAGCGTCTCATCCAGCCGACCGGCTTCTTCCGGCAGAAGGCGAAGTCGATCCTCAGCGCGTCGCAGGATCTCGTGGCGCACTTCGGCGGCCGGGTGCCGGGCACCCTCGAGGCGCTGGTGACGCTCCGCGGTGTCGGGCGCAAGACGGCCAACGTCGTCCTCGGCAACGCCTTCGACGTGCCCGGGCTGACGGTCGACACCCACATGACGCGCATCAACCGGCGCCTCGGCCTCACGGCGCACGAAGACCCGGAAAAGATCGAGCGGGATCTCATGCAGCTCGTTCCGGAGAAGGAGTGGACCCTGTACTCCCATCGCGTGATCCACCACGGCCGGGTCTGCTGCAACGCGCGCAGGCCGCGCTGCGAGAGCTGCCCGCTGCGCGGGGAGTGTCCGTGGCCCGGAAAGGCCCGCGCATGAGCGAGGGGCCCGTGCCGGCCTACCGTGGCCGCTCGATCGCGGTCTTCGCCGAGGAGGTTGCGCTCCCGAACGGCCGCCGCGTGACGCTCGACATCGTGCGCCATCCGGGCGCCGCCGCGGTCGTTCCCTTCGTGAGCGACGAAGACGTGCTGCTGATCCGCCAGTTCCGGCACGCCGCCGGCGGCACCATCTTCGAGGTGCCGGCGGGCAAGCTCGACGCTGGGGAGGATCCGGCGCTCTGCGCGGCGCGCGAGCTGGAAGAGGAGGCCGGGCAGCGGGCGGGGCGTCTCGAGCGCCTCGGCGAGATCTGGACCACGCCGGGCTTCACCGACGAGCGCATCCATCTCTTCGCGGCCTTCGACCTCGAGCCCGTGGCGCAGCGGCTGGAGGCCGACGAGATCATCGAGGTCGTCCGCGTCCACCTCGGCCGCGCCCTCGAGATGATCTGGTCGGGGGAGCTGCGCGACGCCAAGAGCGCGCTGGCCCTGCTGCACGCCGCGCACCGCACCGGCCTCCTGCGGCAGACGTGACGGCCGGGCCCGCAGGGCTGCGGCCCCTCGGCGTGGCGTTCGCCTGGCAGCGCCTCTCGTTCGAGGCTCTGCTCCGCCTGGTGCAGCGTGCCGAGGCCCTCGGCTACGCGGCCGCGTTCGTGGACGGGGACGCCAGCCAGATGGGTGGCGACGCGCCGCGAGACGTCCTCGACGGCTGGACCGTGACGACCGCGCTCCTCGCCCGGACGCAGCGCATCGAGATTGGCTCGATGCGCCTCGTGCACCACTGGAACGCGGCCCGGCTCGCCCAGAGCACCGCGACCGCTGCCCGGATCTTCGAAGGCCGCTTCCGCTTCCTCATCTCGATCGGCGGGCATCCGGTCGACCGTGCCTTCGGGCTGGCATTCCCGGGGGTACGCGAACGTGTTCGCTGGCTGGATGAGACGCTCTCCTCGGTCCGGGCTCTATGGCGCGGCGATCGCGTCAGCGTGCGGGGCGAATTCGTCACCCTCGACGGCGCGGTCGTCAGGCCTCGGCCCGCCGATGGCAGGCTCCCGATCGCCGTGGCGGCCCGGTCGCCCCGCCTCCTCGCGCTGGTGGCGGCCCACGCGGACGTCTGGGACGTGAATCTGCCGCCGATCCGGGCACGCGTCGGACAGGCGGCCGAGGCTCTCGCCCGGGCCTGCGACCGGTGCGGCCGCGATCCGGGCGGTATCGCGCGCACGATGTGGATCTTCACGCGGGCCTCGGACGCCGGACCCGAGGCGCCTTCCATACAGGCCGAGTTCCGTCGCCTCAACCCCTGGTTCCGGGACGTTCCCGGGTCGGAGCTGGCCGAGGGCGTCGTAGCCGGCAGCCCGCAGCGGTGCCGCAGCCGGCTGGAAGAGATCCGGGAGAGCCTCGGG
>CAYOIG010000038.1:0-3977 GCA_964403915.1 uncultured Myxococcaceae bacterium | reverse complement strand
ATGGCGCGCTCCGCATCGTCGAGCGCGAAGTCGTGCGTGTGCATCTTCTCGAGCGGCACTCTCCGCGATTCGATCACGCGGATCGCCTCGGCGTAGCCCGACGACGTCACGCCGATCGCGCCGCGAACCGAGATCTCCTTCATCACGATCTTGTCCGACACGAAGTCCGGCACGGGCTTCATGCCCTTCACCCCCGCCAGCACGATCGTGCCGCCGGGCTTCACGTAGTCGAGCGCGGCCGCCACGGGCTCGGTCGCGTAGGCCGAGACGTCGACGACCACGTCGGCGCCGAGGCCGCCCGTGATCTCGCAGATGCGCGCCTTCGCGTCCTGGTTCTGCACGTCGATCACGTGGTCGGCACCGAAGGCCTTGGCCACCTCGAACTTGGGCGCGTCCGCCTCCAGCCCCGTGACGATGATCGTGCCCGCGCCCACCTCGCGGCAGGCGACGACGCTCGCGAGCCCGCGCTGGCCTGGACCCAGCACTACCACCGTGTCGCCGGGCTGCGTGTCGGGAATCTCGACGGCCCAGCGGAAGCCCGCGCCGAGCGGGTTGAAGAGCACTGCGATCTCCGGCGGCAGCGTGGGATCGACCTTGTGCACGATCGAGTGCGGAGCGACGTACATGTACTGCGCGTACGCTCCCCAGAGGCCCGGCGCCTCGGAGAGCGGGATGTACGAGTAGATGCGTCGCGAGCGACACAGGTGATAGCGACCGCGCACGCACTCGACGCAGAACTTGCAGGGAAGCATCGTCTCCACGGCGACGCGGTCGCCCACGTCGACGCCCCAACGTCGGGCGGCGCGGTCGCCGATCTTCTCGATCACGCCGAGCGGCTCGTGCCCGGGGATCAGCGGCAGCGCGACGGGGATCGCGCCCTCGAACTGCTCGTAGTCGCTGCCGCAGATGCCGCAGGCCTCGATGCGCAGGAGCGCGTCGTCGTCCGAGATCTCGGGCAGCGGGATGTCCCGCGGCTCGATCTTCCGGGGCGCGGTCTGCACCATCGCCATGCTCGTCTTCGGGGCCATTGGCGATTTCTCCTATCGTGGTCGATCGCGTCCGATCTTATACGATGGCGCGTCCTCGCGTCGGGGCGGCGTCCGCCTCAGCCCACTACGTACAGGAACTCGCCATGGGAGCCCTTCCAGCGCTCCGCGGCACCCTTCAGCCTCAGGTGCTCCAGGTGCGCGAAGGTCTCGCTGTCGGCCATGGGTCCCCAGCTCCGCTTCTTGAAAAGCTCCTGCGAGAACGCACCGACGCAGGCAGGTCCCAGCGCGCGGGAGATCGCTCCGAGGCGTTCGAGCCGCTGGTGGTGATGGCGCTTGATCGCCTCGACCCGGCCCGGGAGATCGCGGAAGGGATGGCCGTGCGCGGGCAGCACGCGCGCGACGTTCGGAAGCCTCGCGACCTGGTCGAGCGCGTCGAAGAACGACTTCAGCGGATCGGGCTCCGGCGAGAAGCCGGAGATGTGCGGAGTGATGCTCGGCAGGACGTGGTCGCCGGCCAGCAGCGTTCCGCTCTCGGGGTCGTGCAGACACAAGTGATCCGGCGTATGACCCGGCGTGTGCAGGACGAACCACTCGCGCCCGGCCAGCCGCAGGACGTCCGCCTGCTCGACGCGATGCGTGATCGCAGGCATGAACAGCTGGCCGTTGAAGAGGCGCCGCGCGCGCCAGCGCAACCGCGTGAGCAGCCCGAAGCCGCCGCCCCGACCACCCCAGGGCGGGGGCCCGCCGCCCATCGGGCTGCGGGCAACGAGCTCGGTCGGCGCGGCGTGATTCGCGGGAAGGTCCTCGACCGAGACCTCCGGGTCGCCTGCGCCCGGGTAGCCGTAGCCGAAGCCCCGGTGGGCGACGACGCGCGCGTTCGTCTCGCGTGCGATTCGCGCCGCACCCCCGAAGTGGTCCGGGTGGGAGTGCGTGACGATCACGGTATGGACGTGCCGGGGCTCGAGGTCGGCCTTGCGCAGGCGGTCCCGGATCGCGCGCCAGGTCAGCGGGCCTGGCAGCCCTGGATCGACGAGGGCGACGCCCTCACCGTCGACGAGCGCGTAGCAGTTGACGTGCCCGAGGCCCGGCATCCGGATGGGCAGCTCGAACCGGAGCACACCCGGGGCGACCTCGGTCACGACATCGCGCGCCGGCTCCTGTTCCTGTTTTCTCGCCACTGTGCGAGCATAGACCATCGGAAAATCTCTGCACGATTGGCGCTGCCCCACGGCAGCTCGGGAGGAGAGATGAGGGCTGCAGTATTCCACGGGGCGCACAAGCCGCTGACCATCGAGCAGGTCGATCTCGATGCGCCGGGCCCGCACGAAATCCGGGTGCGAACGGCGTACGCGGGCATCTGCCACAGCGATCTTCACTTCGTCGAGGGTCTGTATCCGTTCATCGCCCCGGCCGTGCTCGGCCACGAGTCGGCGGGGATCGTCGAAGAGGTCGGGTCCGCGGTCGAGTACGTGAAGGCCGGCGATCCGGTGATCACGTGCCTCTCGGTCTTCTGCGGTCACTGCGACCACTGCCTGTCCGGCTTTCCCAACCGCTGCGGCGGCCGTGCGACCGCGCGCAAGCCGGGTGAGAAGCCGCGCCTGTCGCAGAACGGCAAGCCCGTGCAGCAGTTCGCGCATCTCTCTTCGTACGCGGAGCAGATGCTGGTGCACGAGAACGCGGTGGTGAAGATCCGCCCCGACATGCCGCTCGACCGGGCGGCGCTGATCGGCTGTGGTGTCACCACCGGCGCCGGCGCGGTGCTGCGCACCGCCAACGTCGAGGCCGGCTCTACCGTCGCCGTGATCGGCTGCGGAGGCGTCGGCCTGTCCGCGATCAACGGCGCCGAGATCGCGGGCGCGGGACGCATCATCGCCGTGGACCGCATCGCGTCGAAGCTCGAGCTGGCGCGGCAGTTCGGGGCGACCGACGTGGTCGACGCGAGCAAGGGGGACCCTGTGGAGCAGGTGAAGGAGCTGACGAAGGGAGGAGTCGATTACTCGTTCGAGGCGATCGGCCTGAAGGTCACCTGCGAGCAGGCGTGGAAGATGCTGCGCGTCGGCGGAACCGCCACGGTGATCGGAATGGTGCCCATGGGGCAGTCGATCGAGATCCCGGGCTTCGACCTGCTCTCGGAGAAGAAGCTGCAGGGCTCGATGATGGGCTCGAACCGCTTCCGCATCGACATGCCGCGCTTCGTGGACTTCTATCTGGCGGGCAAGCTGCACCTCGATCCGCTGATCTCCCGGCGCATCCCGCTGGAGCAGATCAACGAGGGCATGGCCGCGCTCAAGACGGGCGAGGTCGCGCGACAGGTGATCGCCTTCCAGGGCTAGAGCCCGGCCGCTACGCTGGCTGCGCATCGAGGGCCGAGACGACCGCAGTCGCGAACTCGTCGGTGGACGCCGAGCCGCCCTGATCGGGTGTCAGGCGGCGCCCGTCCGCGTAGACGCGCGAGATCGCACGGTCCAGCCGCGCCGCAGCCTGGCCGAGACGCAGGTGCTCCAGCATCAGCGCTGCCGAGAGGAGCGTTGCGGTCGGGTTGATGCGGCCCTGACCGGCGATGTCCGGCGCGGTGCCGTGCGCCGATTCGAAGTAGGCGAAGCTCTCGCCGTAACAGCCGCTCGGCGCGAGCCCGAGACCGCCGATCGTGGCGGCGCCCTCGTCGGAGAGCACGTCGCCGTAGAGGTTCGGCAGGAGCAGCACGTCGATGCTCTTCGCGTGGCTGACGAGGCGGTGCGCCATGTCATCCACGATGAACTGCTCGAATTCGAGGCCGTCGTACTCCTGCGCGATCTCGCGCGCGATGTCGCAGAACCAGCGATCGGTGGCCGGCAGCATGTTGGTCTTGGCCGAGACGGTGAGCTTGCGGCGTCGTGTGAGCGCGAGCTCACACGCGAAGCGCGCGACGCGTTCGGTGCCGCGACGGCTGATCACCTTCGCGGCGTAGCGCGCCTCGCCCGGGGGCATGCGCGAGCGCGATCCGGGAAG
>CAYOIG010000037.1:0-4220 GCA_964403915.1 uncultured Myxococcaceae bacterium | reverse complement strand
GGCCGGCGCGGTCTTCTGCCCGCTCTTCTCGGCCTTCGGCCCGGAGCCGATCCGCCAGCGCATGAGCCTCGGCGAGGGGCGCGTGCTGCTGACCACCCCGTCGCTGTACACGAAGAAGGTGGCGCCGCTGCGCGACGCGCTGCCCGCCCTCGAAGCCGTGCTCGTCGCGGGCGACGGCGAGGCGCCCCCCGGCACGCTGGCGCTCGGCCCGCTGCTCGCAGCCGCGAGCGACGCCTTCGAGATCGAGCCCACGGATCCCGAGCAGCCGGCCCTGCTGCACTTCACGAGCGGCACCACGGGCAAGCCCAAGGGCGCGCTCCACGTGCACGGCGCCGTCGTCGCGCACCACGCGACGGCTCGGCTCGCCCTCGACCTGCACCCGGACGACATCTTCTGGTGTACTGCCGACCCCGGCTGGGTGACGGGCACCTCCTACGGAATCATCGCGCCCCTCACCCACGGCGTGACGAGCATCGTGGACGAAGCGGAGTTCGACGCCGAGCGCTGGTACCGAACGCTCGAGGAGCAGCGCGTCAGCGTCTGGTACACGGCGCCCACGGCCGTCCGCATGCTGATCAAGGCCGGAGAGGAGCTGCCGCGGCGCTTCGATCTCTCGGCGCTGCGCCTCGTCGCCAGCGTGGGGGAGCCGCTCAATCCCGAGGCCGTGGTCTGGGGAGAGCGCGCGCTCGGCGCTGCGATCCACGACAACTGGTGGCAGACCGAAACGGGCGGGATCATGATCGCGAACCTGCTCGCGCTCGAGGTGAGGCCCGGCTCGATGGGGCTCCCGCTTCCGGGCGTCGAGGCAGCGCTCGTGCGGCGCGTACCGGATCAGGCGGTGGAGGTGATCGAGGAGCCGGGCGTCCAGGGAGAGATCGCGCTGCGACCCGGCTGGCCGTCGATGTTCCGCAGCTACCTGAACGACCCGGAGCGAACGCAGAAATGCTTCGCCGGCGGCTGGTATCTCTCGGGCGATCTCGCGACGCGCGACGCCGACGGATACTTCTGGTTCGTGGGGCGCGCGGACGACGTCATCAAGTCTTCCGGCCATCTGATCGGCCCCTTCGAGGTGGAGAGCGCGCTGCTCGAGCATCCCGCCGTCGCCGACGCGGGCGTGATCGGAAAGCCAGACCCCGTGGCGGGTGAGATCGTGAAGGCGTTCGTGGCGCTACGACCGGGCTTCACGCCCGGCACAGCGCTGCGGCTCGAGATCCAGGGCTTCGGCCGCAAGCGCCTCGGAGCTGCCGTGGCCCCGAAGGAGATCGACTTCGTGGCGAGCATCCCGAAGACGCGCAGCGGCAAGATCCTGCGCCGGCTGCTGAAGGCCCGCGAGCTGGGTCTGCCCGAGGGCGACACCTCGACGCTGGAAGAGAATGCATGAGCGCTCCCGCCCTGCTCACGCCCGAAGCCTCGCTCGGCCTGCTGCGCCAGATGATCCGCATCCGCCGCTTCGAGGAGAAGTGCGTCGAGCTCTACAGCGCCGGGAAGATCCGCGGCTTTCTCCATCTCTGCATCGGGCAGGAGGCCGTCGCCGCCGGCGCGCTCTCGGTGCTGGAGCCCGGCGATGCGGTGGTGGCCACCTACCGCGAGCACGGCCACGCCCTCGCGCGCGGCATCCCGGCACAGAAGATCCTGGCCGAGATGTACGGCAAGCTCGAAGGCTGCTGCCGGGGCCGCGGCGGCTCGATGCACCTCTTCGACGCGAAGGCGCGCTTCTACGGCGGCAACGCCATCGTCGGCGGCGGCCTCCCGATCGCCGTCGGCCTCGCCCTCGCCGACCGGATGCAGGCTCGTCGCCGCGTAACGGCCTGCTTCTTCGGCGAGGGCGCCGTGGCCGAGGGCGAGTTTCACGAGTCGCTCAATCTCGCCGCGCTCTGGAAGCTCCCCGTGCTCTTCTGCTGCGAGAACAACCTCTACGCCATGGGGACGGCCCTCGCACGCTCCGAGGCCGAGACCGATCTGGCGCTCAAGGCCGCGAGCTACGCGCTGCCCGCCTGGCCCGTCGATGGCATGGACGTGCTGGCCGTCGAGGAGGCCTGCCGCCGCGCAGTGACGGCCGTGCGCGCCGGCGGCGGCCCGGCCTTTCTCGAGCTGCGGACGTATCGCTTCCGCGCGCACTCGATGTACGACCCGGAGCTCTACCGCGAGCGGGCGGAGGTCGAGCGCTGGAAGGAGCGCGATCCGATTCCGCAGCATGCAGGCCGGCTCCGCGCGCAGGGGCTGCTCGAAGACGAGGCGCTGGCCCGGATCGAGCGCGAGGTGCAAGAGGAGATCGCGGGCGCGGTGGCGTACGCCGAAGCGGGCAGCCTCGAGCCGGTGGCCGAGCTAACGCGCTTCGTGCACTCGGAGCCGGCATGAGCGCCGCCGCCGCGCCGAAGAATCGCACGACCTATCGCGAGGCCTTGCGCACGGCGCTGCGCGATGCGCTCGCGCGCGACCCGCGCGTCTTCCTGATGGGCGAGGACGTCGGCCGCTATGGCGGCTGCTTCGGCGTGAGCAAGGGGCTGCTCGAGGAGTTCGGCCCCGAGCGCATCCGCGACACACCGCTCTCGGAGTCGGCGTTCGTCGGCGCCGGCATCGGCGCGGCGCTCGGCGGCATGCGCCCCATCGTCGAGATCATGACGGTGAACTTCAGCCTGCTCGCCCTCGATCAGATCGTGAACAATGCCGCGACCCTGCTCCACATGTCGGGCGGGCAGCTCCACGTGCCGATCGTGATCCGCATGACCACGGGCGCTGGCCGCCAGCTCGCGGCCCAGCACTCCCACAGCCTCGAGGGCTGGTACGCACACGTCCCGGGCCTCAAGGTCCTCACGCCTGCGACGCTCGCCGACGCGCGGGGCATGCTCTGGACGGCGCTCGAAGATCCGGATCCGGTGCTGATCTTCGAGCACGGCGGGCTCTACGCGCTGGAGGGCGAGCTCGCGCCGGACGCCGGCCCGGTGGAGATCGCGCACGCCGCCGTGCGCCGCCCCGGGCGGGACGTCACCCTCATCACCTACGGCGGCACGCTCGGCCGCACGCTCGAGGCCGCGGAGCTGCTCGCGGGCGAGGGCATCGAGGCGGAGGTGATCGATCTGCGAACGCTTCGGCCCCTCGACGAGGCGGCGCTCGTGGCGTCGGTGCTGCGCACGCATCGTGCCGTGGTGGTGGACGAGGGCTGGCGTAGCGGCAGCCTCTCGGCCGAGATCTCGGCACGCCTCATGGAGCAGGCCTTCTTCGCGCTCGACGCCGCCGTCGAGCGGGTGTGCAGCGCCGAGGTGCCGATGCCCTACGCGCAGCATCTCGAGCAAGCGGCGCTGCCGCAGGCGAGCACGATCGCGGCGGCCGCGCGCCGCACGGTGGGCCGCCGTGGCTGAGCTGCTCATGCCGCGCCTTGGCGCCGACATGGAGGCCGGCACCGTCCTCGAGTGGCACGTCGCGCCGGGGGACCGCGTGCGCCGCGGCGATCTCGTGGCCCTCGTCGACACCGACAAGGCCGCGATCGAGATCGAATGCTTCGAGGACGGCGTCGTCGAGGAGCTCCTCGTTGCTCCGGGAACGAAGGTCGCGGTGGGAACGCCGCTCGCACGGCTGGCGACCGCCACGGCCGGAGCCGGCCCCTCGGAAGCCGCGCCGGCCGCGGCGGTTGCCGCTCCCGTGCCCGTTCCGCCCGCCGCGGTCGCGCAGCCAACACCTGAGCGTGTCGAACCCGCTGCTGCCAGAGTCGGCCGGATCCACGCCTCGCCGCTCGCGCGGCGCGCCGCGGCGGAGCGCGGCGTCGATCTCGCGGGCCTGCGCGGCAGCGGCCCGGACGGCGCGATCGTGCTGGCCGACGTCGAGCGCACCGCAGCGGGCACGACTGCGCCGCCCGGTGACCGCGGCGCCGCCATGCGCCGCGCCATCGCGACGACCATGGCGCGCTCGAAGCGAGAGATCCCCCACTACTACCTCGCTACCTCGATCGACTTCTCGAGAGCGCAGCGCTTCCTCGATGCGGAGAACGCGCAGCTTCCGGTGACGGAGCGTCTGCTTCCGGCCGCGCTGCTGCTGCGCGCCGTGGCCCTCGCCCTGCGCGAGGTGCCCGAGCTGAACGGATTCTTCCGCGACGGCGCCTTCGTGCCCGGCGCGGGCATCCACGTGGGCGTCGCGATCGCGCTGCGCGAGGGGGGCCTCGTGGCGCCGGCCTTGCTCGATGCCGACCAGAAATCTGCAAGCACCGTCATGGCCGAGCTGGCCGA
>CAYOIG010000036.1:0-2872 GCA_964403915.1 uncultured Myxococcaceae bacterium | reverse complement strand
GCTGGTTTGGGGAAACTCCAAGCAGAAGGGCTTTGAGAACAGGCGATCGACGAGCGTTGCGTTTGCGGCCGTGCTCGGCGCGGCGACTCTCACCCTGCTCGTCGGGTTGGGCCGGACGATGCCCTACTTGCCGAACGTGCTCTCGCTCGACTCCGTACTGGCGCCGTTCGCCATCTCGCCACCATTCTTCTGGTTTCCTCTCACCCTAACGCTGGTTTCTTATTTCGGAGCCTGCGCAACGCTCGGGCCGACCTGGGCACATCGCCGCGAACTCCTCGTGGGAACTCCGTGTTCACTCGACGCTTCCTTGGCTGCGAGACGTTTTCTGCTGGCGACCGCCGTTCTCCTTTTCGGATTCAGTCTCGGCACGGGCCTTCATTTCGATCGCTACCTGCTCATACCATTCCCATTCTTCCTGCCTACGGTCCTGGTGGGTGCCGAGACTTCTCGTGTTCGCGTCGTTGCGACATCGGTGCTGCTCGCGGCGTCGTTGCTCTTGGCGATCGTCTTCGTCGACCAGCGCATCTACCGGGCCGGTTGCGAGTGGCATGCCGCTACTGGTCTCGTGGCAGGAGGCGCAGCGCCGCTGCGAATCGACGGGGGGAACGCGTTCAACGGCTATTACTCCTACGGGGAACTCTCGGAGAGGTTCGGACGGAATCAGCCAAATCCGTGGCCGGCCTGGATCCATCCGACGGCCGAGTACATCGTGAGGACGTTCGAGATTACGGATCCACGCGTCTCGGAGATCCATCAGAGCGAGTGCCAAAATCACTGGGGGTTCGCGCCGCTGCGGACCTTCATCTATCGCCGCACCACGTTCGGCGGGCCGCCGCTTCCGAACGCGATCGACAGGGGTCTGTGATCGCAGTGTCCCAGCGAGCGGCAGGCTCCATCGGCGCCGCCGCGCTCGGCGTGCCGGCGGACTGGACGGGCTGCGGGCGCGTCCGTCGCCCTACTGCTTGCGGATCCCGAGCGCGTGCTCCGCGATCAGCTTGCGGTGCAGCTCGCTCGTGCCCTCGCCGAACTCGAGGGCCTTGGCTTCGAGCAGCAGGCGCCCCACCTCGTACTCGGCCGAAAGCCCGTAGCCTCCGTGGATCTGGATCGCATCAAGGGCATTGTGCGTGGCGGCCTCGCTGGCCATGAGCTTCGCGATCGACGCTTCCATCGAGGCGCGAGGAATGGCCGCGTCCTTCATGCGGCCGAGCCGGTAGACCATCTGTCGCGCCGCTTCCGTGCGACAGACCATGTCTGCGATCTTCTGCTGAATCATCTGGAACTCGCCGATCTTCTGGCCGAAGGCCTCGCGCTCCATGGCGTAGGGCAGGGCGAGGTCGAGGCACCGCTGCGCCTGCCCGACGCAGCGCGCCGCGACGGAGAAGCGCCCCATGTCGAGGGCGCTGCCGAGCACTGGAAAGCCGCCGCCCTCGGCGCCCAGCAGGTTCGCGGCCGGAACGAACGTCTCCTCGAAGTGCACCTCGGCCAGGTTGTCGCGCTTCAGCGTTCGCATCGGAAAGTCGCGGATGCTGATGCCTTCGCTCGCGTGCGGATCCACCAGGAAGGCCGTCACGCCGCGGTGCCTCTGCGCGCGGTCGAGCGTGGCGACCACGAAGAACAGACCGGCGTGGGCGGCGTGCGAGATGAACACCTTCGTACCCGTGAGCCGATAGCCACCTTCCACCTTGCGCGCGGCCGTGCGCAGGCTGCCGAGATCGGTGCCGCCACCGGGCTCGGTGAGACAGGCCGAGCAGAGCACCTCTCCCCGTGCCATCGGCGGCAGCCAGCGCTCCTTCTGTGCCTCGCTTCCGTGCGCGAGGATCGAGCCCGCCACCAGCGAGTTCATCACCGAGACCACCGAGGCCACCACCCAGTCGACGCGCGCCAGCTCCTCGCAGATCACGCCGTAGCTGAGAACGTCCTCGAAGGAGCCGCCGTACTGCTCGGGAATGAGCGGCGCGATGAGGCCGAGGGGCACGAGCTTCGCGACCAGATCGATCGGATAGCGCTCCTCGCGCTCGTATCGCTCGACGTGGGGAAGGATCTCCCGCTCGGCAAACTCGCGGACGGCATGACGCACGGCCCGCTGCTCGGGCGTGAGGTCGAAGTCGGCCATTCGCTGCAGCGCGGGGCTCGTCGGCATGGGCTCTCCTCGGGGGCGGCGCCGCCCGAGGGGAAGGCGCAGGGCCGGCGGCGTCAGGCCAGCCGCCGGCTGGACGCGGGCGGGGCCTTCCCCTACGTTGCGGCGCCGCGAACCCCAGTCCGGAGACCTCCATGAAGAAGGCCAAGCCGCTCCCGCACCGCAATCGCAGCAAGAGCGCACGGCATCGCGCGAAGCTGAAGGCGAAGCACGAGCGGGTCCGCCGCCGCGTGACGAAGGGCAACCGCAGCACCTACCGGTAGGAGGCAGCCCGGTGGCCGAGCAGGCCGCGGCGCCTTTCTCCTTCGCGCTCGAGGCGCGCTCTGGCGCCGCGCGGGCCGGCACCTTCCACACCCCCCACGGTCCCGTCGAGACCCCGGCCTTCATGCCGGTGGGCACGCACGGCGCCGTGAAGGCCATGATGCCCGATCAGGTGCGCGCCACGGGTGCGCAGATGATCCTCGCCAACACCTATCACCTCGCGCTGCGCCCGGGCGAAGCCCTCGTCGCGAAGCTCGGCGGCCTGCACCGTTTCATGCAGTGGCCCGGGCCCATCCTCACCGACAGCGGCGGCTTCCAGGTCTTCTCCCTGCCCGGCAAGGAGATCAGCGACCAGGGCGTCCGCTTCCGCAACGAGGTCGACGGCAGCACGATGGACCTGACACCCGAGCGCTCGATCGAGATCCAGAACGCGCTCGGCGCCGACGTCATCATGGCCTTCGACGAGTGCACGCC
>CAYOIG010000035.1:0-1835 GCA_964403915.1 uncultured Myxococcaceae bacterium | reverse complement strand
GCGGGTGATGGAGGCGGTCGCGGGCGCCTTCTTCGAGCGCGTCGTGAAGGGGCTGATCCTCAAGCAGCCGGCGGACGAGGCGCGGGTGCAGAAGTCGGTGACCGAGCTGATGCCCGCGGTGCTCGACTACCTCGAGCCCCTAGCGCCCGACGGCGACGGCATCGTCGCCGGACGCTTCAGCGTCGCCGACATCGCCATCGGCTCCCAGTTCGCCAACTGGGCACACGCCGGTGAGCGCATCGACGCCGCGAAGTACCCGCGCATGGCGGCCTACGTCGAGCGCCTCCACGCGCGGCCGTCGTTCAAGGCGCTGATCGAGCAGGAGCGCAAGCAGCTCGGCGGGCGCTGAGCGCGCTGCGCCGCCGGCTGGCCGGCCCTGGCGGAGGCAGCGCGGGCCGCGCCCATCTTGACCGACTGAGTCAGTCACGATAGACTCGCGCATGGCCCGCTGCCCGGACCGCGCGCAGCGCCGCAGAAGGCGGCACGCAGCACCGGCGGGCGCCCGGCGCTCGAGGAGGTCCCCGTGACCCAGCCCCCCGCACGACGCACCGATCTCGACGTTCTCCGGATCTTCGCCTGCTACCTGCTGATCCCGTTCCACGTAGCGATGGTCTTCAATCCGGCGCCCTTCTATCACGTACGCAACGATGAGCTGAGCAGCGTGCTGATGATCGCCTGCGGCTTCATCTCCCTCTGGCACATGCCCCTGCTCTTCCTGCTGGCTGGCTGGTCGGCCTTCGCGTCGTACCGCTCGCGCGGCCCCGGCCCGTTCGTGAAGGAGAGAGTTCGCCGGCTCGTGGTCCCGCTCGTGGCCGGCTGCCTGCTGCTCGCTCCGGGCATCAAGTACTTCGAGCTGCGCAGCGGCCTCGACCTCAACTTCCATGGCCTGCGCGTGGCGGAGAGCCTGCAGGAGGGCTTCCGCATTCTCATCCCGCAGGGCCTGCCCGTCGCGGCGCCGTTCGGCGAGAGCTTCACCGAGTTCCTGCCGACGTTCTACACGCAGCTCGACCGCTTCACGTGGTCGCATCTCTGGTTCATCGCCTACCTGATTGCGTTCAGCGTCATCGTGCTGCCGCTGCTCGCGCTGCTCACGCGATCGGTACGCGAATCGGTGCGTCCGTCGCGGCTCTGGGTCTACGCTCCGCTCGCGCCTCTCGTCGCGATCCAACTCCTCCTGCGCGAGCGCTGGCCGGGCCCGTACAACCTGGTGGCAGACTGGGCCAACTTCAGCTTCTTCCTCACGTTCCTCGTGACGGGCATCCTCCTGGCACGCTACCCGGCCCTCGAAGACGCGCTCGACGGCGAGCGCTGGAACGCGCTGGCCCTTGCATCGGCCGCGCTCGTCCTGCTCCTGGTGCTCGTGCTCGGACGCTTCGAGGTGCCGTCCGTGCTGCTCATCGCCGCGGCCGTGGCCGGATGGTGCTCGGTGGTGGCGCTCCTCGGCTTCGTGCGAGCACGGCAGCCGCACGGAGGCCCACGGATCGACGCGCTGGCGGAGTCCGCGTTGCCGGTCTACCTGCTGCATCAGTCGGTGATCGTGCTTCTCGGCTTCGGCATCGTGACGCTCCCGGTCGGGATCGCGGCGAAGTTCCTGCTGCTTCTCGTGACGGCCACCTGCGGAACGCTTGCGCTCTACGCCATCGCCCGACGCTACCCGGCGACACGCTTCCTCCTCGGCATGCGGCCGCTCGCGGCGGCTCCCCACGCCGTCCGCGCGATCCGGGCGTCGGCCCCGGCGGTGGAGGCATGATGCAACGCAGTCTCGGCTTGCTGATCGCCCTGCTGTGGGCGCTGCCCGCTTCGGCCGGAGCCGATCGCGGCCACGGGCCCATCGG
>CAYOIG010000034.1:0-1969 GCA_964403915.1 uncultured Myxococcaceae bacterium | reverse complement strand
GCCCTCGACGCCCTGCTGCGCCTCCTGCTCCAGCTCCATCGCGCGGGCATCGACCACGGAGATCTGAAGGCCAGCAACGTGCTGCTGCGGCCGTCGCCGCAGGGCTTCGCCCCGCGCCTCATCGATCTCGAGGGCGTGCGTTTCCGGGGCAGGCTCCCCGACGCGCTGCGCCTGCGCGCACTGGCACAGATGAACGCCTCCGTCTCCGATGCGCTGCCGGCGCAGGCACGCCGCGACTTCTTCGCCCACTACGCCCAGGCGCTGCCCTTCGCGGCCGGATCGCGCGCGGCCCGCGACGCGGTGGTGCGCATGAGCCTCGCGCGCCGCCACCGTTGGAGCGGGCGCGACTGCGGCACATAGGCGGAGGCCTTGCGCCAACGACCATGAATGACTCCCTCGTGGTCATGGAGCGTGTCGGCGTCGCGGCTCTGAGGGCCCGCCCGAGCGAGTATCTCCGCATCGCCCGACGCGGCACGGCCCTCGTCCTCGATCGGGACACGCCGATCGCCCGGATCGTCCCCGAGGCCGCGAGGCCGGGCGGCCTGCCCGTCGTCGGGCTCCCCTGATCGCGCGTCGGCCCTACAGGGGGTCGCGGCGGATCACGATCCACTGGAAGGTGATGGAGCTGCCCGGGACGCGGCCGCCGTTGCCGAGCTCGTAGGCGATGCCGCGGGCGCTGCCGCAGCTCCCGAGGATCTCCTTGAACGCGTCGATCTTTCGGCCGGGATCCTCGGGGTTGAGGCCGTGGAAGACGAGCTCGACGTGCGTGCGCGTCTCGAGCACGTTGAGGATCAGCGTCGCCAGCGTGAAGAGCTTGCCGATCCCTTCCACGGCTTCGACGGAGAAGCGCGGCACCTCGCAGCTCGAAAGCTCGAACGTGTACTCGAGACGCATGCGCTGGCCTGGCCTCCTGCAAAGGATCGCCGAGCGTCGCCCGCCCCGCTGGGGGTGTCAAGCGGAGCCGTCGGCAAGGAAGCAGCGACTGTGCCCCCCCGCCACGGGGTAGAGCGGCGGGGCCTCCGCGCTGCAGCGGGCGAAGGCCTCCGGACAGCGCGTGTGGAAACGGCAGCCCGGGGGAGGACGCGCCGGTGACGGAACGTCGCCCTGCAAGCGAACGCGCACGGACCTTCGCGCCGGATCGATCGACGGGATCGCCGAGAGCAGTGCCCGGGTGTAGGGATGCTGCGGATCCGTGAAGACGCGCTCCGTGCTGCCCTGCTCGACGATCTGGCCGAGGTACATGACGGCTACCTCGTGGGCGAGGTAGCGAACGACGCCGAGATCGTGCGTGATGAAGAGGTAGGCGAGGCCGAGCTCGTCCTGGAGGTCACGCAGGAGATTCAGGATCTGCGCCTGGATCGAGACGTCGAGGGCCGAGACCGCTTCGTCGCAGACGAGGAGCTTCGGCGAGAGCGCGAGCGCGCGCGCTACGCACAGGCGCTGGCGCTGGCCCCCCGAGAACTCGTGCGGGTAGCGCCACATCTGCGCCGGATCGAGCTGCACGCGGCGCAGCAGCTCCGCCACGCGTTCGGTCCGTTCGGCGTCGTTCGCTCCAACGCCGAAGGCCTCGAGGCCCTCGGCCACGATGTCACGCACGCGCAGCCGCGGATCGAGGGACGCCAGGGGATCCTGGAACACGATCTGGAGCTGGCGCCGGTACGGATGCAGCGCGCGGCGGCCCAGACGCAGCAGATCACACCCCTCGAAGCGCACGCTCCCAGCCTGCGGCTCGACGAGGCGCAGGCAGGATCGTCCGACGGTCGTCTTGCCGCAGCCGGACTCCCCCACGAGCGCGAGCGTCCGGCCCGCCTCGACGCGGAAACCCACGTCGTCCACGGCGCGCACCCAGCCTCGAACCCGTCGAAGCACGCCGCCGCGGATCGGGAACCACGTGCGCAGTCCGTCCACGCAGAGCAGCGACGCCTCGCCCTGCCCCGGCTGCGAAAGGCCTCTCACGCTGCCCCCTCCT
>CAYOIG010000033.1:0-3407 GCA_964403915.1 uncultured Myxococcaceae bacterium | reverse complement strand
CTGGGCGCAGGGTGCGAAGGCCGTGACGGCAGCCTGGCAGGAGCTCGAGGAGGAGCTGCTGAAGGAGCTGCTCCAGGAGGGCTTCTCGCGCGACCAGATCGAGCTCGAGCAGATCGCCTACATGCGCTACTTCGGCCAGCTCAGCGACGTGGAGGTCTCTTCGCCCATTCCTCGGCTGCACGGAGACGCCGACGTGGAGCGGCTGGTCGGGCGCTTCGAGGAAGTCTTCACGCAGATGTTCACGCTGGCGGGAAAGCCGCCGCAGCCCACCTACCACGTGGCCGAGGTGAGCGTGGTGGCGCGCGTCGACACGGTGAAGCCGAAGGTGGCGCGGCATGCGCTCGAAGGGAAGCGGCCGCCGAAGGCCGCGTCGAAGGGCACGCGCAAGGTCTTCCAGAAGGGGCGATGGCACGTGGCGCAGATTCTCGAGCTGAGCGAGCTGCGGCCCGGAAACGAGATCACGGGCCTCGCGGTGATCGAGGCGCCGAATACGACGCTGTTCGTGCCGGAGGAGTGGCACGTTCGCATCGACGAGCATCTCATCTACTGGCTGACGCGACGCGGGGCCGCGAAGAGCGTCCGTGCCGGGGCCGCCGTGCGGCGCCCGAAGCGAGGGGGCAAGCGATGAGCCCGAAGGCGAGCGCGCGACGCAAGTCCGGGAAGAAGTCCGGCAAGAAGACGGGCGTACGGAAGGCCTCCCCGAAGACGCGGGCAGGGCGGGAACGTGCCGCGGTGCCGCTCCTTCAGCAGATCGAGCGCAACGACCGGCTGCTGCGGGAGACGGGGCATCTCTTCGGTCTCGAGAAGATGAAGCGGAAGGAGGCCGATCCGGGAACCTACGAGGCCGTCTGGCAGATCCTGCTCAACGTCTGCAACACCGCGCATGCGGTCGGCTGCCGGGTCTCGAGCTCGCCGATCGCCGCGGAGGGCGGCGACGCGCTGTGGAGCCTGCATCTTTCGACCGGTGAGGCGATCTGCACCTCACGCGGGATCGTGTCGCATCCGGGGCTGCTCTCGCTGCTGCTGCGATCCTACATCGAGGCCGGCTACGAGGACGATCCGGGGATCCGGCCGGGTGACATCTACGAGAACAACGACCCGCACTTCGGCGGCATCCACTCGGCGGATTTCCAGACCACGGTCCCCATCTTCTACGAGGGAAGGCTGATCGCCTGGGCCGGCTCGGTCACGCACGTGATGGACGCGGGCTTCGTGCTCCCGGGCTCGATCGGCTTCATGAATCCCGACTGCTTCTCCGACGGCGTGCCGGTGGTCGCAGAGCGGATTGGCGAGGGCGATCGCTTCTATCCCTGGTACGAGAAGCGCATGCGCTCGCGAACCCGCGTGCCCGACTGGACGATGGGAGACGCGCGCGGGCGCCTCGCAGGCTGTTTGACCATCCGCGAGCGCGTCACTGCGCTCATCGACAAATACGGCCTCGACTTCTTCGAGGACGTGACGCGCGAATACATCGAAGACAGCCGCCGCTACGCGATCTCGCGCGTGCGAACGCAGGCGACCCCCGGGCGTATTCGCAAGTCGAACTTCAAGGATCTGGCGATGGCGGGCAAGCGCGTGCTGCTGCCGCAGCAGAACATCGACTGCCTGTTCAATCTCCCGCTCGAGATCACGATCGACCGGAACGCGAAGGTGGCCATCTCCCTCCGCGGCGCGAGCGGCTGGGTGCCGTTCGGAGAGAACATCACCCCGAACGCACTCGTCTCCGGCATGCTGAACGCCTACTCCCACGTCGTCGGCTTCGACATGTTCAACTGGGGCGCCGTGGCGGCCTGGAGCCTCGACGAGCCGCCCGAGGGTTCGTGGGCGAACCCGTATCCCGTGAACTACTTCGCGGCGTCGGGCGTGGCGTGGGCGCCCGCCGTGGTGTGGATGAGCTCGCTCTACGAGGCGTTCGGGCGGCTCTACTGGTCGCGCGGCTTCGTGGAGGAGGTTGCGGCCGGCGGCGCGACCACGATGACGGCCGAGTTCTCCGGGACGAACCAGTACGGGCTCTACACGGCCGGGCTCACCCTCGAGCAGGCCTGCAACGGGGGGCCCGCGCGCGGCATCGCAGACGGCGAGACGAGCGCCTGGTGCCTCTACACGCCGAATGCGGACTTCGGCAATGCCGAGGTGAGCGAGCTCTACTATCCGATCGTCTATCTCGGCCGCAACGTCGAGCCCGACTCCGGGGGCTATGGCCGGTTCCGCGGCGGGCTCGGGCATACCGCCGTCTGGCTGGTGAAGAATACGCCCGGGATCGAGTACCAGTGCGGCTGCGCGGGCATTCGCAGCAAGGTCTGCGGAAACCACGGCATGTTCGGCGCCTATCCGACCTGGCCCGATCGTCCGTCCTACGCGAGCGGGACCAACGTGAAGGCGCTGGTCGAGGCCCGGCAGCCCCTCGTGCACGAGCGGGGCGACCCGGAGCAGCCCGACCTTGTGCGGCGGATCGAGGCCGACGTCTCCGAGCCGAACATGATCGCGCCCTTCGTGACACCGGCGAATCTGCACGAGTGGGACCTGATCGTGCACCCGGTCTCGGGCTCGCAGGCGCTCGGAGACCCGATCGAGCGCGATCCGGCACTCGTGCTGCAGGATCTGGAGGCCGGCTGGGCGCGGCCGCGAATCGCCGCCGACGTCCACGGCGTCGTGGCGCGCTTCGACGAGGAGTCGAGGCGCTGGGAGC
Source organism: uncultured Myxococcaceae bacterium (assembly GCA_964403915.1). Taxonomy (GTDB): domain Bacteria; phylum Myxococcota_A; class UBA9160; order UBA9160; family UBA9160; genus MYXO. The sequence goes on along the minus strand of CAYOIG010000033.1, from coordinate 718 downwards.
TCGACGCGAACGCCACCGCCGTCGAGCGCGAGAAGATCCGCGCGACGCGCAAGGAGCGGGGCGTCCCGTTCCGCGACTGGTGGAAGGGCGAGCGCAAGAAGATTCTCGCGCGCGAGAACATGGCCGAAGCGGTGCTCGGCATGTGGCGAACCTCGATGCAGCTCTCGCCGGGCTATGCGGAAGAGCTGCGGGCGTTCTGGAAGCTGCCCGACGACTTCACCTTCTAGAGGAAATCCCGTGCCCTCCTACGACCGATCCGAGCTCGAGAGACTCATCGACGGAGAGCTCCCCTGGACGCGCGTCCAGGAGATCATGAAAGACGCCAAGGATGGCGATCGCTTCGAGAAGTGGGTCTCGATCCTGCAGCAGCGTGTGCCCTGGAAGGAGACGATTCTGCTGCCGCTCACGACGGCGCTCTACATCGTGCGCAAGGGTCGGCAGCGCATCGTGAAGTGCCGCTGCGGCCACGAGTTCGGCGACTACCGGGTGAACTGGAAGCTCGAGGCGCTGATCCACGTGCGCGAGAGCGCGGAGCAGCTCCGTGAGGTCTACCGCGGCACCGAGCAGCCGGATCCGTCCTGGATCCAGATCCGCGAATACACCTGCCCGGGCTGCGGCACGCAGCTCGAGGTCGAGGCCGTCCCCCGCGGTTGCCCGCCGGACTTCGAGCTCTTGCCCGACCTCGACACGTTCTATCGCGAGTGGCTCGGCCGGCCCC
>CAYOIG010000032.1:0-7561 GCA_964403915.1 uncultured Myxococcaceae bacterium | reverse complement strand
CCGAGGCGCGATCCCTGCGCGGCGAGCGCCTCGCGAACGGCCCGGGCGCGCGCATCGCTGGCGGCGACGAAGACCGTCCGCATCACCGGCACGGGAAGACGAGCGGAATCGACGTGCGCCGGGAGCGCTTCTCGGTGCAGGGTGAAGTTCTCGCAGAGCACCGCGAGGGTCTCGAGCGGCGAGGCGAGGTACGGAAGGCCGTGGCGTGCGGCCTGGAGCAGCCCCTTGCGCCCGAAGGCCGCCACGAGAAGGGGGGGATGCGGGCGCTGCACGGGGCGCAGTGCGGGCCGCGGGCCCGGCCCCTCGCGCTCGGCCGCTTCCCAGGCGGCGAGGATCGCGGCCAGGGCGTCGTCGAAGCGGTCGCGCTTGTCGCGGGCTTCGACGCCGAACGTTCCCAGCACGGCCGGCGCAAAGCCGCGGCCGAGGCCGAGCTCGACGCGCCCCCCCGAGAGGGTGTCGAGGGCCGCCACCTCCTCGGCGATGCGGAGGGGGTGGTGGATCGGGAGCAGCAGCGACGTCGTGCCGAGCCGGATGCGGCGCGTCCTTGCCGCGATCGCCGAGAGGGCGAGCAGCGGCGAGGCCATGGCGCCCGGTCGAAAGTGCATCTCGGGCACCCAGACCGAGTGCAGGCCGAGCGCTTCGGCGCGCTCCGCGCTGGCGACGAGCCGAGACCAGGCTGCGGCATCGGCTGCGCCGCCGAGGGCGAGACCGAGGCGGAGCATCAGGACGGGGGCGTGTCCGCACGCCTGCCGAGGACGTAGGGAACCAGCGTTCGCAGCAGGTCGACGCGTGAGCCGAGGGTCCGGCTCACACCGGAGAGCAGACCCAGCACACGGCCGAGCAGCACGATGTGGCCCGGCACCCGGACGATCGGATTCTTCCGGATCATCTCCGGCATCTCCTCGCCGAGCTGCTCGAACATGCGCGGATCGGCGAAGGGCTGCGCGCGGAAACGCGCGGCGAAGTCGAGGAAGAAGCGCGCGGCCTCCGCCAGCGCCTCCCGCTCGCCCGTTCGCGTCTCGAAGCCCATGTCGAAGAGGGCGCTGGCGAGCGCAACCGCATCGTCGCTCAGCAAAGAGGCGGCCAGTCGCACCACCGCCTCGCGGAAGCCCGGCGGAAGATCCTTGGCGAGCCCGAAATCGAGCATCACCAGCCGGGAGGTTCCCGGCTCGACGAGCAGGTTTCCGGGATGGGGGTCGGCGTGGAAGAAGCCGTGCACCAGCACCTGCTCGCAGTAGACCTCGACCAGCGTCTGTGCGACCCGCTGCACGTCGACGCCTGCCGCTCGCAGCCCCGCGACGTCGGAGATCTTGATGCCGTCGACGAATTCCATCACCAGCAGGCGGCGCGTCGTGAGCTCACGGTGGATGCGGGGCACGCGGACGTCGGAGCGTCCACTGAGCTGCTTGGCCGCCTGCTCGGCGTTATCGGCCTCGCTCACGAAGTCGAGCTCGCGCGGAACCTGGCTGCCGAGCTCATCGATGAGCGGCATGAGATCGAGCTTGCGCTCGAGCGCGCCGATGGCGCGGAACAGCACGCGCAGGTTCGCGAGATCGCTTCGTACGAGGGCGGCGACCTCCGGGTACTGCACCTTTACCGCCACGCGCTCGCCTCCGCGCAGCCGGGCTTCGTGCACCTGCGCCAGCGAGGCCGACGCAATCGGCCGCTCCGCGAACTGTTCGAAGACGTCCTCCAGCCGCCGGCCGAGCTCCGATTCGACGGTGCGCCGCACCACGGCAAAGGACTTCGGCGGCACGCGGTCCTGGAGCTTCGAGAGCACCTCGACGTATTCGCGCGGCAGCACGTCGCTGCGTGCGCCCATGAACTGACAGCCCTTGAGAATCAGGCCCCGCAGATCGATCGCCGTGGCATAGATCGCCTCGGCGCTGCTGCGGTTGAAGCGCGACCAACGCTCGCGCATGTCGGCGGGTCGCCAGCGGGCCTCGAGAAGCTGGTTCGCCTTGATGCCGAGGTAGACACGGCCGAAGGTCGTGCTGATGCGCCGTGCGCGGTAGACACGCTCGCGCGCGGTGACGGTCTCCATCCCTACCAGAGCTCCGGCGGCTTCTGCGGGCACGACCAGCTTCCCGGCTCGGCGCCCTCGTCCGTGGCCGCGGCCATCGCCTCGCCAGGTGCGGCCTGCGCCTCCTCCGGCGAGCCGGTCGCTTCGCTTCCTCCGACCGCGCCGAGGGAGGTGTCGCCGTCCTCCTCGGGATAGGGTGGGTTGTAGGCGCACTGCACCCAGCGCGGCGCCGAGAACTCGAGCAGAAAGTTGGTGCCGAAGCTCTGGTAGCTGAAGCGCGGCGCGTCGAAGAGGCCGGAGCCGATCTGCGGCTCGGGGATGGCGTCGATGTCGTTTGCGGCGACGAGCTCGACCAGCGCATCGGGATAGACCGACGTGCGCTCGTAGTAGGCATCGAGGGCGGTGAGAATCTGCTTTGCGTGCGTGTTGCGCGTGACGTCGTAATCCCATTCCACCAGCAGCTGGCCGCCGAGGATGGGCAGGGCCACGAGCGCGGCGCCGAGCGTAGCGGAGCGCGCGGCAGGCAGAAGGAACGCGGCGTCGCCCGTGTCTTCCCCGGCATCGCGTGCGAGCCAGAGCGACACGGCAGCGCTCGCGAGCACCAGCGCGAGAAGGCCCGCGCCGAGGCCGAGTCCGAGGCCGAAGATCCCGACCGGAATCGCCAGCGAGAGAAGCGCGCAGGCGAGGCCGGGCGCGACTCGCCGCTGTCTCAGCAGGCCGACCGCCGCGAGATCGAGACCGAGCATGGCGAGCAGTGCCGCGATACCGGCATCGCCGATCTCGATGCCGAACATCGAAACCACCGGCCACGGCGAAATTGCGAAAGGCAGCGTCGCGTCGGTGCCGGTGACGTCGCGGATCGCCAGCATCACGCCGAGCGCGATCGGGGCGTAGAGCGCGAGGCGAGACGGCCAGCCGAGCCGGAGCCAGCTTCGCGCGAGGAAGGGAGCGAGGATCGCAGCCGCGATGGCCAGCGAGAACAGCAGCATCACGCCCGATCCTCGCCAGCCGAAGAAGGTCCACACCGCCCGGCGTTGCCCGCCGAGACCGTAGAAGCAGCACAGCACGACGAGGCCCGCCGCTGCGAGCGAGAGCGTCGCCGCCAGCGCCGAGCGCGTGGTGGCGGCCACCGCGACCACCAGTGCGAGGGCAGGAATCGCGAACACGAGCGTCGCGAGTGCGGGCTGCGCCAGCAGCACGTCGAAGGCTTCCCAGGTGAAGAACAGGCCGCGCGGCTGCCACCAATGCGCGATCGGGCCATTCCCCGGGGATCCGACACCGTGGTGGATCAGGCCCGCATAGGCCAGGGAGATCACCACGAGGGCCCAGCCGAGAAGCGCCGGGCGCCGCCGCGTTGCGGGAGCCGCCGGGGCGGTGCTGGTCATCGCTTCTTCCTGGCCCGCTCGAAGCCCACGTCGAGCTGCTGCGTTCGGAGCTTGCCCTCGCGCGGCAGGAGCTGGACCTGCGCCCGGATCTCGATCGTGCGCCCGTCGAGCAGCCGCTCGGCCATTTCGACCAGCTCGAGGCTCTCGAGCGTGCGAGCGAGCTCGCCCGCAAGGCGCTCGACGAACTCCGCGCGGGTGCGCTCGCTTTGATCCACCGCGAAGTCGACCCACTCTCGCGGCATCGCCTCACCCACCGCGCGGCGCACGACCTCGTTGGTCGTGAAGAGGCCCGAGAGGCCCGTGGTGATCACGCGCCGGAGCAGGTCGGGAAGCCCCGGAGCGGGGCTGCGGGACGCCTCTCCGCCGTCGAGGGGCGCCGGCGGATTTCCGCGTCCCGGTCCACGTTTCCTTTTCCCCGGTACCGCCGCCATGAAGTAGACTCCCGCCGTGGGCCAGACGCGCGTCCGTGACCTGATGCAGGAAAAGATCGTCACGATCGGCGCCAGCGATCGTCTGTCGACCGTCGAAGATATCATGACGCTGGGGCGCGTGCGCCACATGCCCGTGGTGCAGGGCGGAAGGCTGGTGGGCGTGGTTTCGGAGCGGGATCTGCTCCGGGCCTCCCTCTCGAACCTCACGGGCTTCGACCTCGACGAGCGGCGAGCGTTTCTCAACGCCGTCGAGATCGCCCGGGTGATGTCGGCGCCGCCCGTGGTGATCGATGCCGGCGCACTGGTCGAAGAGGCAGCACGGGTGATGGCCGAGCGACGGATCGGCTGCTTGCCGGTGATGGAGGAGCAGACGCTGGTCGGGCTCCTCACCGAGACCGACCTTCTGCGCTACTTCGCTGGCGTGCCGCGGGACGACCGCTAGCCGGCCAGCTCCTTCCAGCGATCGAGCACGTGGTGCGCCGTGCGGTCGGCGAGCGCCGCCGTGGTGATCTGCGGCGGTGCGCCGAGTGAGGTCGGGAAGACGCTCATGTCGGCCACGAACAGGCCCGGCACCTCGTGGCTTTCGCCGAAGGCGTTCACGACGGAACGCTTCGGATCTCCGCCCATGCGCAGCGTCGACTGCGGATGCGTGGAGTTGAGCACGATCTCGCCCTCGCGTACGCCCCGACGGGTGATCGCGCCGAGGTCTTCCCCCGGGCCGAAGAGGGCGGCATCGGGCAGGAAGGGCACGAGGCAGCGCTGCGCACCGCCGGCGAAGAGCACCTCGGCGGAGTGAACGAGCCCCTCGGCGATCATGCGGCGATCGTGCGGCTCGAGGGCGTAGTGGATCTTCGGGCGTCCCGGAGAGGACCCGGCCTCGACGCGGCCTGCGCTCTGGTCGTGGAGCAGCACCAGCAGACCGCCGAGCTTCGCGAAGTCGCGCATCTGCCGGGAGTGGGTGCGGCCGAAGCCCGGCAGGCTCACCGACGTGAGCACGGGAAAGCCGGCGATGGGCATCAGCACGTAGCCCGTGTGGGGATCGCGCGCGAGATCGATGAACTGGTCGATGTAGTAGCTCTGGGGGATGCCGCGGTAGGCCTCGATCGGCTTCTCGTAGAAGCCCGCCACCATGCACGAGGGGTGCAGGTGGAGATTGCGGCCCGCCTGGCCGCTCGCGTTCGGCAGCCCGCTGCGCAGCCACAGATCCGGCGAGTTGATGGCGCCCGCCGCGAGCACCACCACCGGCGCCTGCACTTCGATGCGCCCCATGGCGCGGCCCGACTGGTCCACCACCGAGCCGCGGACGGTCTTTCCGCGTCCGCTCGCGAGTTCGATGCGCTCGGCGCGCGCGTTGGCGTAGATGCGTGCGCCTGCAGCGTCGGCGCGGGGCACGTAGGTGATGAGCATCGACTGCTTGGCGTCGTAGGCGCAGCCGAGGACGCAGTAGCCCGACTGCACGCAGCCCTCGCGGTTGTGCTTCGTGACGAAGCCCGAGTAGCCGAGCTTCTCCGCGCCGGCACGGATCCGCTGGTTGAGCGGGTTCACCTCGTCCTCGCGGATCGGCTTTACCGCGAGGCTCTTCTCGACGCGCTCGAAGCTCGGCCGCAGGGCCTCCGGGGTGAGACCCGGCAGGTCGTGCTCCTGCTGCCACATCGCGAGGATCGGATCGGGTGTGCGGAACGCGTAGCAGAGATTGTGCACGGTGGAGCCGCCGACGTTTCGGCCCTGCAGGATCACGATTGCGCCGTCGGCCGTCTGGCGCATGCCGGCCTCTTCGAACAGGCGCGGCAGCATCTGGTCTTCGCGCTGGGTGAAGTTCGCGCTCGTCCAATAATGGCCCTGCTCGAGCAGGACGACGTCGTGGCCTGCGCTCGCGATCTCCGCAGCCACGACGGCGCCGCCGCCGCCGCTGCCGATCACGCAGACCTCGGCACGCTCCCGGGTGTCACCGCCGCGGTCGATGAGCTGCGTGATCACGCGGGGTCCGGCTTGGGGCGAAGGAGCGGGCCGGCGTAGCCGATGAGGGGCCACGTCTCCTCCTGGCTGTAGTAGCCGAGGAAGGAGAGATTGCGAAGCGCCAGGAAGGCCTGTCGGCGAAGCGCGAAGCGACTGCGCATCCAGCCCTCGAGCGACGCGTCCTGCTCGGCCGGAGTCATGCGGGTGAAGCGCTTGAAAGTGAGGTCGAGGACGAAGGGTGCGTAGTCCACCACGTGGAGCAGCGTCGGTAGCGGACCCGTGATCGCGGGATCGAGAGAGGCGCAGAGCGCGTCGATGGTCGGAACCGTGCCGGTGTCGCGCACGCGCGGAGCGCCAGGCTGATCGGAGTCGATCATGCGCTCGACGATCTGCGTCAGGATCTCCTGCTCTGTCGCAGAGAAGAAGCTGGCGCTGGTGCCCGCCTGCGTTGCGGCCGAGGGCACGGCGCGAAGCTGGGCCAGGGCCGTGAAGGAGACCGTCGCGCCCGCCAGACGCAGGAAGCCCCGGCGTGTGGTCGCAAGGGCCGTCGCATCGCTGGGGGGCATCATCTCTCGCCGACGGTACCCGGCTCCGCCAGGCGGCTCAACGCGAGGCCCGCGCCAGCGCCTGCCGGACGCCTGCCGGCAGATCGGCCTCGCTCGCCGCACGGGGCGCCGCCGCCGCCACGTCGACGGCGTTGTAGGTGTCCCAGAAGAGGACGGGGCCGCGGCCGAGTTCGCCGCGCCCTCCGAGCGCACGGATGGCGGCGAGCGCCTTGCCGCTGTAGGTCGTGTCGAGGCTGAGTCCGACGCTGGCCGCGGCGGCGACGGCGTCGCAGGCGGCCGGGGTGGGCGCGCCGTAGCCCGGGCCGAGCTGATCCCGCGTGAGCGGGAAGTCGCCGGCACGGATTTCGACCGCCGGCACCGATGAATCGGCGCGGCGCAGCAGGCGCAGCGTTGCGCGCGCTGCGCGCGCGAGGCTCGCGGGGGAGGGTGGCAGGATGTCGGTCACCAGCACGCCCGCCACGCGGCTCCGCAGGCCGGCCAGGCGCAGCCCGAGCAGGAGTCCGGCGACGGAGCCGCCACTGCCTACGGGCACGAAGATCGCCTCCGGCTCCGGGCACTCACCCGCGCGCACCTGCTCCGCGAGCTCGAAGGCCGCCGAGACGAAGCCGACGTCGCCGAGCGCCGAGGAGCCTCCCGTCGGGACGAGCTGCGGGCGCTCTCCTCGCAGCGCACTCGCCGCGAGCGCACGAAGCGTGTGCACCGCCGCCCCGGCGACGTTGTGCGCGGCGATCTGCTGCGCACCGTAGGCGTACTGGAGTCGCAGCGTTTCGCGTACGCCGGGCGTCACGGGCTGATCGACGAGCACCAGCACCGAGGCGATGCCGAGTGAGCGGCCGAGGATCGTCATCGCGAGACCATGGTTGGTGCCCAGCCCGCCCGTGGTGACGAGCGTCCGGCTGCCGCTCGCGCGCGCGCGCCCGAGAAGGAACTCGAGCTTGCGCGGCTTGTTCCCGCCGTAGAGCGGGCAGCAGCGATCGTCGCGCTTGACGAAGAGGGCTCCCTCCGGCAGCCCATCGAGCGCGAGGCCTTCGATGGGGGTCGGGGTACGGACGAACGGAGTGCGCGGCAGCGCGCGCTCGAGGGCGGGAAACGCGCGGTAGAGCGGCAGATCGGCGTCGGCCACACCCCCCTATCGCATGCTCCACGGCCCGCCGCAAGCGGCACGGCGTCGCAGGCCGCGGCCCAGCGCAGAAGATCGCT
>CAYOIG010000031.1:0-2725 GCA_964403915.1 uncultured Myxococcaceae bacterium | reverse complement strand
GGTGCTCGATCACTTCACGCGCTCGCTGCTCGCCTTCCGTCTCGTGCGGCGCGAGCCCAGCTCGTCCGACGTGTGCGCAGCTCTCGATGACGCCGTGCTCCACGCCGGCACGGCGCCGAACCACCTGATCAGCGACCAGGGCTCGCAGTTTCAGAGCGACTACCGGGCGTGGTGCGAGCTCCACGGGGCGAAGCCGCGCTACGGCGCGGTCGGCCAGCACGGCAGCATTGCGATCATTGAGCGCTTCATCCTGTCGCTGAAGCAGGAGTTTCTGCGCCGCATCCACGTGCCGTCGACCGAGAGCCGGATGCTCGAGGCTATGGCGGCGTATCAGCGCTGGTACAAGGAGCACCGGCCCCACGCGTCGCTCGACGGCCGCACGCCCCGGGAGATGCTGGAGGGCGCCCCGCCGCCGCGCGAGCGAGCGCGCATCGACCCGAGGGCGCGGTATCCGATCGGCCGCGGCCCGCCGGCGCGGCGCGCCCGCGGGCCGCTCGAGCTGGTCGTCGACGACGTCGGCGGGTTTCGTGAGCTGCCTGTGATCCGGTTGCGCCAAGCGGCGTGACGGGTTGCGTGGTGGGGAGCGTGGCGTGAGCTCCATCCTCGTCACGCTGTGCATGGCGCGAGCATGCGTGCGGGCCCGCCCGCGAGGCAAGCTGAGGCTCGCGAGACGAGCACGGCGTCGTCGCCGGGGACCCGGGGTCGTTGGTTGGAGGCTTGGGAGACGGGTCATTTCTTCGGTGGAAAGGTCGCTGGACCGGGACAGTGGACCGGGACAGCGAATTGCGACGACAGCGCGGGCTTTCGCGGAGATCTCTACGATGCCAGTTTTGGAATCTCGTGCGACGTCAATTCGGCCGGCAACAGATGGACCGCCCGCCGCGGGCCAACGCGCCATTACTCGGGCCGCGGCTGCGCCTTGGGGCTATCCGTTCGATGGCCATGGCAGGTCAGCGCATTTGTAACCGCCAGCGCGAGGCAATTCCTCCTCGAAGTCGCACGCAGCAACCGCCGCCCACCCTCGGTTCCAGGCGTATTCCAAAAGCGCGGCCAGCACCCCACGCGCAAGCTGTACATTGCTCTCGGTGAATTCCACTTCGACCTTGTATGGAAAGCGCAGGAAGCCGTCTGGGAACGCGGTCTGCGCGGGGTCCGCATCACTGTTGCGCACCACTTCGATCTCGAACGCCGGCATGTCGAACCCCCTGCGCCGATACGGATCCGACTTCGCCAGGTTCTCCACTTGGCGCACCACCTCCGGCAGTGTGAGTTCGCAGCTCAGGTAGATGGCGCCGAACATCAGTGATGTGTCTCCGGAAGCACCATCAGTGGCGCCGGCGTTGAGCCCTGTCCAGGCCGCGGAAGCTGCATGTACGGCCCCTTGTCAAACTGACCTCCCTGCCTGATGACCGAGATGTCGACTTCTTTCCCCAGCAGAGACTCCAGATCCTTTCGAACACCCCGTAGACCCGCCTCGCCGGACTGGATCTTCCCTGTCTCTTTCGCCCACAACATCGTTCGCTCCTTCGCGGACCCTGGATTCGGGTTTCCGAACCGCGCTGCCAAGAAGCGCTCAAACGAGTCGCTGGGCATACGTACTGCAATGTCCAGATCCGACGTCGCACGAGCCGCGCCCGCCACCCGACTTCCATGCGCGGCTATGTCTTCGCTGAGTGCTCCGGCTGGGCCAGAGCGGACCAGCTCCCCAGCGCTCTGGAATGACCGCGGGCTCACGCCTTGAGGAGCCTCGGGGAGTGCCGGAGCAATCGCGCCGGTGAAACCGCTGCTCAAGCCCGCGATTGCGGTGGCCGTGTTGAGCGTGCCTTGGATCGCCGTGAATCGGCGCAAATCCAGCTCCTGATCAGTGGGAGCTCGATTGAGAGTGAACTGGAGATGGCAGTAGCTGCAGCCGAACCCCGCCTCCGCGATCTCTGCGAGTTTGGTGTTTCCCCGAGCTGCCAGATCTCGCGCAACAACGTTCGAGTATCGCGGCCCTGTTGGCGCAGGCATCTGCTGCGCGCGAGCAGGTGTTGCCGGCGCTGGCGTCGCAGTCGCGCCGCCGGCCGGCCCGGCCTTTACGTCCACAGCCTGGCCAGATGAGCTGGTCGCCGTCGCCTCAAACGAGACGCCGCGCTCGTAGTCCTCCTCCAGGCCCATTGAGTCCGTTGCCTTGAGCGCGTGCCCGCTCACGTACGCGTACGCGTTCAAGTCCGCGCCGAGCCCATGGATCGTCAGCGGATCCGCACTCACCCACCTGCCCAGCAGCGGCGCGTAGTACCTCTTCCCGAAGTACTGCAGCCCAACTTCGACGTCCTCTTCCTTCCCTGTGAACCGATAGTCCTCCCTGAACCCCGCCCACCTCCCAGGCCGGTAATCGCTCTCCGCCGCCCCGTACGCCTGGAACGTGCTCCGCTCGACGAGCTCGCTCGTGGCCTTGTCGAGCACCACGCTCGTCGAGCCGAGGTGATCGCCGAGCTCGAAGAGCACGTGGAGGTGCGACTGCCCGATGCTCGGGACGTCGAGGTCTTCCCATGCGACGCGCGCGAGACGGACGCCGTTGGCGAAGAGGTAGGGAACCTCGGTTGTCTTCGAGAGCTCGTAGTCGGCGTCATCGACGCTTCCGAAGACGCCGTAGGCCGCCCGACGCAGCTCGAGCGATTCGAACACGTACACCGTGTGCCGCTCCGCTCCGTCCGAAGCGATCGCGGTCTTCAAGACTCGCTGG
>CAYOIG010000030.1:0-3676 GCA_964403915.1 uncultured Myxococcaceae bacterium | reverse complement strand
TGCCGAGGGCGCGGCGAGCGTGCGCCTGCTCTCGGCGGCGGCGCGCGCGGCGCTACGTCCCGACGAGCAGTGCGCCTTCGCACCCGATGCGCACACGCACCTTCGCATCGACTTCGAAGGCGGCGGCCCGGCCGTGATCTTCCGCGACGTGCGCAAGTTCGGGAAGGTGCTCTGGCTCGCGCCCGGCGAGAAGACGCCGCGGCTCGAGCGCCTCGGCGTAGACGCCCTGCGCGCGCGCGGTGCCGACCTCTTCGCCGCCGCGCGCACGCGAAGCGCGGCCATCAAGAGCCTGCTGCTCGACCAATCCGTGATCGCTGGCGCCGGGAACATCTACGCCGACGAGGCGCTCTTTCTGGCGGGCCTGCGGCCGGCCCGTGCGTCGCGGCGGCTCACGCGGGGCCAGTGCGAAGCGCTCGTCGACGCCTTGCAGCAGGTGCTGCGCCGCTCGATCGAGACGGGTGGCTCGAGCATTAGCGACTACGTCGCGCCCGATGGCCGTGACGGCGCCTACCAGGACGAACGGCGCGTCTACGCGCGCGAGGGAGAGCCTTGCCATGCGTGCGGGGCCGCCATCCGCCGCATCGTGATCGGCCAGCGAAGCGCGCACTTCTGCCCGCGCTGTCAGGCCTAGCCGTCGCAGTGCTGTCGCGGGCCGAGCTCGAACGCGCCGCGCGGCTGCTGCACGTGCGGCTGGCCGGTGGTCACCTCGATCGCATCGTGCAGCGCGATGCCGTGACGCTCGAGCTGACGATCACGGAGCCGCCGGCGCCGTCGGGGGGGCGCGCCCGCTGCCATCTCGTGCTCTCCTGCGATCCGCGCCACGCGCGCGCCGGAGAGGCCGAGACGTTCGGGCCCGCGCCGCCGGCTCCGCTCGTCTTCGCGCAGCTCCTGCGAGCGCACGCCGGGCGGGCGCGCATCGAAGGCGCTTCGATCACGCCGGGCGAGCGACAGATCGCGCTGTCGCTCGCATCAGGAGAGGGCGCCCACGGAATCGTCCTGCAGATTCTCGGTCCGCGCAGCAACGTTTATCTGCTCGGCGCGAGCGGGGAGATCCTCGGCTCCCTCCGCCCCCTCACGGAAACCCGCCGCGACCTCGAGCCCGGCGCAGCGCTCACGTCGCCCGCGACGCCGGCTCCTGCGGCTGGCGAGGATCGCTTCGCGCACGTGTCGGACGCCGGGTTTCTGCGGGCGGTCGAAGCGCACTACGCAGCGCAGGAGCGCGGGCAGAAGGCCGAGACCCTGGCGCGCCGGATCGCCCGTGCCCTCGAACGCGAGCGCCAGCGCCTGCTGCGGCGCGAGGCTGCGCTGCGCCGGGATCTCGCGCAGGCGCGTCCGGCGGAGGAGCTGCGCCGCCTCGGCGAGCTGCTCAAGGGTGCGCTGCACACGCTTCGCCGCGGCGCTGAAGAGGCGCGGGTCCGCGACTGGGAGACGGAGCAGGAGATCGTGATCCCGCTCGAGAGCGGCCTCACGCCGGCCAAGAACCTCGAGAAGCTCTTTGCCGGCTACCAGCGCGCGCGGCGTCGTGAGGAGGCCGCCGCGGTGCAGGCCGAATCGCTCGAGACGCAGCGCGCGGCACTCGCGGCCCTGCGGGAGCGATTCGCTTCGCTCGCCGGCAGCGACCTGCCGGATCCAGAGGCGCTCACACGCTTCGCCGGGCGCCCCGAGGTGGCGCGCCTGATCGCGCGTCATCCTCTGCCCGGCGAAGGGCCACGCCCGCAGGCGCCGCGCACGCCGAGCACGCCGCGTGTGTCGCGGCGCGGCGAGACGCCCGCGCGCCTTCGTCCCGGCCGCTACCGCACGAGCGACGGCCTCGAGATCTGGGTGGGCCGCAGCGCTGAGGGCAACGACCATCTCACGACCCGCCTCGCACGCGGCAACGATCTCTTCTTCCACGTCGAGGCAAGCCCGGGCAGCCACGTGGTGCTCCGTACGGCCGGGCGCAAGGAGGTGCCCCAGGAGTCGCTGCTCGAGGCGGCCGAGCTCGCCGTTCATTTCTCGAAGCAGCGGCACGCCGCGCGGGCGACCGTCCACGTGGCGCCGATCAAGGACGTTCGCAAGCCCGCCGGTGCGCGGCCCGGCCTCGTGCACGTGCTCCGCGGCCGCACGCTGTCGCTGAGGCGAGACGCCGCACGCCTCGCGCGGGTGCTCGATGCCCGCCTCGACGCCGCGGAATGAAGCCGCTGGCCGCCCGACATCGGGTGCTAGCCTGTTCGGACAGACAAGATCCGCAGACCAGATCGGGGGGCCCGCGTGAGCAAGAGCCGCTGCTTCATTGTCTCGAACGTCCTGGGCGTGCTGGGTGCGTTCGCACTCGCGGCCGCCGCCGGAGCGCAGAACGCGGACGAGCTGCATAAGAAGGCCGCCGGGATCTTCATGCCGCTGCCGAAGGAGATGTCGAGCGCGGAGAATCCGGTGACGGCCGAGAAGATCACGCTCGGCCGCATGCTCTACTACGATCCGCGCCTCTCGAAGAGCCAGACCATCTCGTGCAATACCTGCCATCTGCTCGACAAGGCCGGCGTCGACAACGCGGCGACCTCCGAGGGCCACAAGAAGCAGCACGGCGATCGCAACTCTCCGAGCAGCTACAACGCCGCCTTGCACGTGGCGCAGTTCTGGGACGGCCGTGCCGCGACCGTCGAGGAGCAGGCCAAGGGCCCCGTGCTGAACCCCGTCGAGATGGCGATGCCGAGCGAGGCCGCCACCGTCGCGGTGCTGCGCTCGATCTCCGGCTATGCGCCGCTCTTCGCGGCCGCCTTCCCGGGCACGCAGGATCCCATCACCTACGACAACATGGCGCGTGCCATCGGTGCCTTCGAACGCAGGCTCGTCACGCCTTCCGCCTTCGACCGCTTCCTCGAAGGCGACGTGAAGGCCCTGACCCCCGCGCAGCTCGGCGGCCTCGAGGTCTTCCTGAGCGCCGGCTGCACCACCTGCCACAACGGTGCCGGCGTGGGCGGCGGCCTTTATCAGAAGATCGGCCTCGTGCACGAATACCCGACCGAGGACATCGGCCGCGCGAAGATCACCAAGAACGACGCCGAGAAGTTCTTCTTCAAGGTGCCGTCGCTGCGCAACGTCGTGCTGACCGGCCCCTACTTCCACGACGGCAAGGTGACGACCGTCGAGGAGGCCGTGAGGCTCATGGTCTGGCATCAGCTCGGCAAGGAGCTGAAGCCCGAGCAGGTGAAGTCGATCGTCGCCTTCCTCGGCAGCCTCACCGGCACGCCTGATGCGAGCTACATCGCGAAGCCCGCACTGCCGCCGAGCGGGAAGAACACGCCCAAGCCTGATCCGAGCTGAGGCCGCAGGCGAGACTTCACAGCAGCACGTCGCCCGACCGGGCCCGGAGCAGTGCCCGGCCCGAAGGCCGCACGCCGAGCTCGAATACGAGCTCCTCCGGTGCGCGCCCCGTGCAGCGGACGGTGCCCGCGTGGATGCCGCGCAGATGGTGGAAGGCGCAGAGCGTGGTGCGGTTCCAGGGCTCGTCAGGGCCGCTCTTGCCACGAAACACAATATGGTGTGAGTGAAGGCTCCGGCGTCCCGTGCAGCCCGGCGCCGTACAGCGATAGCCGTCGCGCTCGAAGTCGGCATAGTCATGGAACTGTGCTCCCTGCTCGGTCCACGCGAGAATCGCGTGCTCGATCATCCACGCGAGGGCGTCGCCCTCGCTCGC
>CAYOIG010000029.1:0-10766 GCA_964403915.1 uncultured Myxococcaceae bacterium | reverse complement strand
GCGGATCTTGAGCCGGCCCTTGCCCGGAACCCGGAAGTCGGTGGCGCGGTACTGGTCACCAAAGGCATGGCGGCCGATCACGATCGACTGCGTCCAGTGCGGCACCAGGCGCGGAACGTTCTTGCACAGGATCGGCTCGCGAAAGACGGTTCCGCCGAGGATGTTGCGGATCGTTCCGTTCGGAGAGAGCCACATCTTCTGGAGACCGAACTCCTTCACGCGCGCTTCGTCCGGCGTGATGGTCGCGCACTTGACGGCGACGCCGTGCCGCAGCGTGGCCTTCGCCGAGTCGATCGTGACCTGATCGCCGGTGCGGTCTCGGCTCTCGATGCCGAGATCGTAGTAGTCGAGCTGGACGTCGAGATAGGGCAGGATCAGCTTCTCCTTGATGAAGGCCCAGATGATGCGGGTCATCTCGTCGCCATCCATCTCGACGACGGGATTCCTGACCTTGATCTTCGACATCGTATTCCTCGCGCGGAAGGTTTTGGCGCGCGCAGGGTAACACCGCGGGCGGGTAGCGTCAGCGCTCCGCCAGCTCGGCGCCGTCGGGCACCGCGAGCACCTGGCCCGCGGGCGCCTCGACGCGAACGTCTCCGCGCACGCGTACGCCACGCCCGAACTGGACGTCGCCTCGCACCACGAAGCGCCTGCACGCCACGAGAGACGGAGCGCCGCGCGCGAAGCGCTCCTGGAAGCGCTCGATGTGGGCATAGAAGACCGGGTCGAGATCGACCACCAGCGGAGGGAGCGTGCGCCGCGGAGAGGGCAGAAGACGCGCGTCGGGCCCGAGCTCGTACGCATCGGACCAGAGCGCGAGCAGGTCGTTCGTGGTCTTGACCGGGGCGAAACGCTCGCGCGAGACGTGCAGCGCCCGCGCTCCCTCGAAGATCGAGATCGCCGCGCCCATGGCGGTCTCGAGCTGCAGACAGCGGGGCGAGGAGGCGTCGTCGGGATCGACGGGCTTCTCGTTGCGAATCAGCGGCAGGTCGAGAATGTCGCCCTTCTCCCGCAGCGTCATGTCGAGCACGCGCAGGTCGAGCCAGAGGTTGTTGGTGTTGAAGAAGCGGTGGCGCGAAATGTCCTGGAAGTCGTCGGCTTCGTCCGGCGGGCACTGGGCCGACTCGCGGAGCGTGAATCGGCCGTCGCGCAGCCGGGCCAGGTGGCCACCCTTGCGATCTGCTTCGGTACGGTCGGTCACCTCGAGCGCGAACGGAACGGCGTTCGCGGCAACCCAGCCGAGGATCTCGGGAGAGAATACGGCGCCGAGATTGTCGGCATTGGAGACGAAGGCGTAGCGATAGCCGCGCGCCAGCAGGCGGTCGAGCATGCCGGACGCCTGGAGGCAGACATAGAGATCGCCGTGGCCGGGCGGACACCACTCGAGGCTGCGATCACGAGGCCACGACACGGGCAGCAGGGTGTCGGCGGCGAGGCGTGGCACCCGGCCCTGCACGAAGTCGAGCGGAACGTCGGACGCGATGCCCTCGTGCCGCGACAGCGCCTCGAGCGATTCATCGTGCGTACGAAAGCTGTTCATCAGCATCAGCGGCAGCCGGCCGCCCAGGGTTCGTCGCAGGTGCAGCACCTGGCGCGCGATGAGATCGAGGAAGCTGACGCCAGGCCGGGCCATGAGCAACGACTTGGCACCGCTCATGCCCATGCTGGTGCCGAGCCCGCCGTTGAGCTTCAGCACGACCACCTTGTCCTGCCAGCGTTCGCCTTCCGTGCGGAGATCGGCCAGGTCGCCGGCTGCGGGGAGGCTCGCCACCGGCTCGATCTCGCCCCGCGAAAGCCACCCGGTCTCACCCCGGCCCACCGCGTCGAAGCTGCGCCGGAAGCTCTCGATGGCCAGCCCGGACAGGCCGGCAGCCCGCATCCGTGCTTCGCAGGGCGAAAAATCGAACGACATCAGCTTCCTCGTGCGGGCGTGCGTTGGGGCGAGCGGAAGCTACCGCGACGGAAGGGCGTGTGCGCGCAAGCAGCTCTGTGGGGGATCTCCCTCTCAGTGGATCGCCCGGCTCCGATGCAGGCCTTCAACCCTCGCGCCCTGCCTGCCGATCATGCGGTGGCATGCCCTCGCCGCCGGCAGACGACACAGAAGCTCGGCCGCGCGCTCCGGCCGCGAGCGCCCTCCAGCACGCGATCGATCTCGCGCAGCTCGCTCCCATTTCGATGGTCTGCCTGTCCTTGGCGGCCTACTTCGCCCTGATCGGCCTGGCGCACGCGCTCCTGATGGCGCCCGCCGAAGCGCGCGTCATGGCACCCCTCGCGTGGGCAAGTGCCTGCGTCCTGGGTGGCGCCGGCTTCTGGCTGCGACGTCGCCCGATTCCGCCGCCCTACGCCCATGCCGCCTCCACGCTCATCGCCACGCTGGTGCTCGCCAACTGTCTCGCTCACCTCGGCGTCACGGCAGCGCCGAGACAGACGACGAACGTCCTGCTGCTGCTCGTGGCCGGGGGCGCTTTCTTCCTCTCACGGGGCTGGTTCGCTCTGCTGGCCGCGGTCGCGGTCGCGGGCTGGGCGCTCGTCTTTCCCTGGGAGGTGCCGGCAGACCAGCGCGTCCACTATGGCTTCGCGATGCTGGCTTCGGCCATGTTCGGCTGGATCATCCTCATGGTGCGCCGGCGCTGGGTGCTGCGCCTCGAGGAGATGAAGCTGCAGGGCGAGCAGCGTCATGCGGATCTGCAGCAGGCGCTCGCCGTGTCGAAACGCGAGGTGCAGACGCGCGTCCGCGCCCAGGCCGAGCTCGAGCGCTCGCGCCGCTTCGCGCAGCGCGCCCTCGATGCGCTCGGGGAGCACATCGCCGTCCTCGATGAGCAGGGTCGCATCACCGCAGTGAATGCGGCCTGGCAGCGCTTCGGGGAGGCGAATCGCCTGCGCTCGCGCCGCTATGGGCTCGGGCTCAACTATCTTGCCGTCTGCGACGCGGCCGCAGCGCAGGGTGAAACCGATGCCGAGGAGGCGGCCGCCGGCATCCGTGCGGTGCTCGCGGGCGAGAAGGACGATTCCTCCTTCGATTACGCCTGCGCGAACGCGCCGACGACGCGCTGGTTCCACACGCGCGTCACGCGCTTCTCGGATGCCGGGCGCACCTGGGCCGTCGTGGCTCACCAGGACATCACGGCCCGCAAGCTGGCGGAGAGCGAGCTCGCCGCGCAGACGCGCGAGCTCGAGCTGGCTCGGGCCCAGGCGATGGAGGCCACGCGGGCCAAATCCGACTTCCTCGCCAACATGAGCCACGAGATCCGCACGCCCATGAACGGTGTGATCGGAATGGTCTCGCTGCTGCTCGATACGACGCTCGACGGCCAGCAGCGCGAGTACGCCGAGACGATTCGTTTCTCCGCAGACGCGCTGCTCAGCGTGGTGAACGACATCCTCGACTTCTCGAAGATCGAGGCCGGCAGGTTCACCCTCGAGACGGTCGACTTCGATCCGCGCCAGACCCTGCAGGAGGTGCTGGCGCTGCTCTCGGGTCAGGCCGGCGCGAAGGGCCTCACGCTCAGCTGCGAGGTCGATCCGTCGGTGCCCGAGCGGATCGGCAGCGATCCCGGCCGCCTGCGTCAGATCCTGCTCAACCTCGTGAGCAACGCGATCAAGTTCACGGCGAGTGGGACCGTTCGCCTGCGCGCGACGGCCAGGCGAGAGGCCGGCCTCATCCGCCTGCGTTTCGAGGTGCGGGACACGGGGCCCGGAATCGCGCCCGAGGTGATCCCGCGGCTGTTCGAATCCTTCACGCAAGCCGACGCCTCCACCACGCGGCGCTTCGGCGGCACGGGCCTCGGCCTCGCCATCAGCAAGCGGCTGGCCGAGCTGATGGGAGGAGAGATCGGCGTCGAGAGCGTGGTCGACCTGGGTTCGACGTTCTGGTTCACCGTGCTGGCCGAGACCAAGACGATCCCGGCGGCCGATGCCACGGTGGTGCTGGCGCCGGGCTCGAGCCTTCCCCTCGCCGCCGCGCCGGCCGCGGGCAGGCCCTCTTCGCTGCTTCTGGTGGAGGACAACGCCGTGAACCAGCGGCTCGCACTGCACCTGCTCCAGCGCCTGGGCCATCGCGTCGAGCTCGCGCGCAACGGGAGAGAGGCCGTCGAGGCGGCGTGCAACGGCCGCTATGACGCGATCCTGATGGATTGCCAGATGCCGGAGCTCGACGGCTTCGAGGCCACGCGCCGGATCCGGAGCCATGAGGCGGAGGGGCAGCGCACGCCGATCATCGCCATGACGGCGAACGCACTCCAGGGCGACCGCGAGCGCTGCCTCGAGGCCGGCATGGACGACTATCTCGCGAAGCCGGTTCGCCGCGAGGATCTCGCAGCGATGCTGGCCCGCTGGCTCGGCGAAGGCGCGTAGCTCAGTCCTCGTCTGCGCCGAGGCCGAGCCGCTTCATCATCTTCTGCAGCGACTGGCGCGGAATGCCGAGACGCTCCGCTGCGCGACTCTTGCTGCCGGTCTCCCGGATCGCATTCTCGATCATGCGTCGCTTGAGATCGTCCACGGCGAGATTGAGATCGAGGCTTCCGGTCGGCGGTTCGGCTCCGGCCGCGCCAACGACTCCGCCCCCACCGCGGATCTCCTCCGAGAGCATCTCCACGCTGACCCGCTCGGCGTCTCCGGCCAGCGCGACGATGCGCTCGATCTCGTTCTCGAGCTCGCGAACGTTCCCTGCCCAGGGATGGGCCATGAGGCGCTCCATGGCCCCCTGCGAGAAGCCCCGCAGTGCGCGGCCCATCTTCGTGCTGGAGCGATCGAGAAAGCGATGCGCCAGCGCCGGGATGTCCGGACGCCGCTCGCGCAGCGGCGGCAGATGGATCTCGACGACGCGGAGCCTGTAGTAGAGATCTTCGCGAAAGCGACGCTCGGCGACCTCGGTGCGCAGATCGCGGTTCGTCGCTGCGATCACCCGCACGTCGACCTTGCGCGTCTCGGAGGAGCCGAGGGGGCGGATCTCGCCGTCCTGCAGTACCCGCAGCAGGCGCACCTGCATCCCGGGCCGGGTTTCTCCGATCTCGTCGAGGAAGATCGTCCCGCCATCGGCGAGCTCGAAGAGCCCCTTCTTGTCGGCGTGGGCACCGGTGAAGGCTCCGCGCCTGTGACCGAAGAGCTCGCTCTCGAGCAGCGTCTCCGGTAGCGCGCCGCAGTTCTGTGCGACAAAGCGGCCGCCCTTGCGGGTACCAGCGTAGTGGATGGCCCGTGCGACGAGGTCCTTGCCCGTCCCGGTCTCTCCCGTCAGCAGCACCGTGGCGTCGGTCTCCGCCACCTTCTCGATCACGTCGAAGACCCGGTGCATCGCGGGGCTCTCACCGAGGATCTGGTCGAAGGAGTAGCGACGCTCGACCTCGCGCCGCAGGAAGAGGTTCTCGCGCCGCAGCCGCTCGTTGGCGACCGCCAGCTCGGCTGCCAGGCGTGCATTCTGCTGCCGGAGCTGCCACGCCTCGAGGGCGCGCTTCACGTTGAGACGCAGCTCGTCCGGCTCCCACGGCTTCGGGATGTAGCGATAGATGTGACCCTGATTGATCGCACGGGTGAGCGAGCCGAGGTCCGCGTACCCCGTCAGCATCATGCGGATCGTCTCGGGATGGCGCTCCTCGACGCGCTCCAGAAACTCGACGCCGCTCATGCCCGGCATCACCTGGTCGCTGATTACGAGGGCGATCTGCTCGCGCTCGAGAATCTCGAGGCCCTCGTCCCCGGTGCGCGCCGTGAAGACGCGATGCTCGTCGCGCAGCGTGAGCTCGAGAGATTCGAGGATGCCCTCCTCGTCATCGAGGAGAAGGATCCCGAGAGGCTGCCCGGGAGGCGGCGCTCCGGCGTCGGGGGGATGACTCATGGCGGCACCGTCGGCTCAGGATACCGGGGACCTGGCAGAAATGACGAGGGCGGCGGGCTCTCGCCCGCCGCCCCGGTCCATCGGCGCCTTGCCTGGCTCAGCGCCGCGCGCGGCGCGCCGGCGCCCGGCCCGTGGTGCGGGCCGTGCGCTTGCCCGTCTTGCGCGGCGCCTTGCGGGCGGTCTTCCGCGCCACGCGGCGCGCGGTCTTGCGCGTCGCCTTGCGCGTGATCTTGCGCGCCTTGCCGCGGGCCTTGCTCCGGCGCGCGCCAGCACGCGCCATTGCCGTGCGAGAGACGTCACCGTCCTTGTCGATGAAGTAGAGGAAGCCCTCCTCCCGCTTCACGCCCGCTTTTGCGACCTTCTGCGGCTTGCCGCCGCCGTGCTTGCCGCCGCCGACCGCCATCTTGGCGCGGCTCACGTCACCCTGCTTGTCGAGGAAATAGAGCCAGCCGCGCTCGCGGCGAACGCCCGTCTTCTCGATCTTCGTCGCCATGGATGTCTCCTTCGACTCCGTTCGCGTCGTTCGGACAGCCGCGCAAGCGGCGCGGCGGCGCGGAGGAAGCCCTCGGGCGGGGTGGGGAGCCGCCGTCGGTGCCGGCCCTAGAATCGGGGCCTACTCCGACGGTGTCAATGCCTTTCGCGGGGTTTTGACCCAAAGTTGCGACCGATCGGCACGATTTCCCGCCGCTCGGAGCCGGCAATGGCACGTGCTCCCGGCGGCGCCATCGCCCTCGGGCGCCCACCGACGGTGGGCAAGCACTCGCTCGCGAGGTCGCCCCTTCAGACGCTGAAGCGATGGACCAGCCCGGCCACCAGCGCCGCGAGGCCGCACGGGACGCCGACCGCAAACGCCAGGTAGACCTGGCGCGACTGAGCGTCGAGACCGGCGGCATCGTCGCGGTCGGCCGCAGCCTTGCGACGCACCACCGGCAGCACGCACCAGAGGTTGACGGCGATGGCGACGCTGCCGGCAACGACCATCAGCGCGTAGGCACCGTGCAGGAGATCCAGCCGCAGCATCGCGGCGCCGCTCACCGCGACCAGCGTGAAAGCGGGCACTTCCACCAGCGCGTCGATCCAGAAGTGGATGCGCGCGACGGCCGTGCGGAGCGTCGCGTCGCGATGTGCGAACAGCTCGAGAACGGACTCGATGCCCACGGAGCCCAGCCAGGCACCGAGTGCGAAGACGTGCACGAACTGCCAGCCGGTCATGGATCTCTCCTCCGCCGAATCAGGAAGTCAGCCGGCGCAGGCCCCAGAGGACGGCCCCCGCGGCGAGCACGGCGCCCGAGAGCAGGATTCCGGCGAAGAACGCGGGCGGGCGGTAGCGCATCTCGACCCGATGCTCTCCGGGCGGCACGGCCACCGCACGAAATGCCGTGTTTGCGCGAAGCAGACGGGCGGGCTCGCCGTCCAGCGTCGCCTCCCATCCGGGGTAGAACGCATCCGTGAAGACCAGCACCGCCGGCTGCTCGCCGCGGGTGCGGATCGACTGGTACTCGGGCTCATCGCGCTCGACCTGCGTGCTGCCGCGATCGGCCGCGATCGCCGCGGCGGCGTCGACCTCCCCGAACCCGGCCGGGGGTGCGTCGAGCATCACGACGGTGCGGGGGTCGAAACCCGGCGCCGCCAGCCGCTGCAGCGCCGTCTCCGCCGAGGCAGGCTCTGCCTCGGCCCGAACGGCGCGATAGGCACGCGGCAGCGCGGCGGCGTTCTCGAAGATCGCCGGCAGAGCGCCGAGATCCTCGACACGCCGATAGCGTTCGGAGAGCCAGGGGACGCTTCTCGTCGGGAGCACGTACCGCACCGAGGCGAGATCGAGGAGCTGCGCGCGACTGCCGTCCTGGGGAAGCCTCACGTAGCCGAAGAAGGCGAAGGGGACGGCGGCAAAGTCGCTCGCCTCGACGCTGGTCGCGATCCCCGTCTGGAAATAGTTGAGGAAACGAGCCGTGGAGGCCAGCGAGAGCGGCTCGAGGTCGTGGGCCACGTGCAATCGATCGATCTGTCCCGCCTTGTAGAGCCGGGCCGTCTCGGTGGCGAGCTGCCAATACACGCGACTGCCGTCCGTCGTGCGAACCGCGAGCTCACGCAGGATCTCTCTGCGCTCCGGCGACAGGGGCCACGACGCGTTGCGCGGAAAGCGCGTCACCGTGGGCAGGATGAGGGCGGACTGAGCCGCCACCAGCGCTGCCGAGAGTGCGCCTGCCGAGACGAGCCTCGTCCGCTCGCTCCGCGTGACGAGATCGGCGACACGGCTCACGCCGACGCCGGCTGCCACCGACAGCGAAAGCGTCGAGAGCAGTCGGTAACGGAACGGAAAGCGGAAGTCCCCGAAGAGGGGAAGGTGTCGCAGCCAGTCGTACAGCGGAACGTGGTTCGGGAAGGAGACCAGCAGACCGAAGACGCCGACACCGAAGAGGATCGCGAGCCGGAGACGACGCGGATGGGGCCGCAGCAGCGCGACGGCCGCGAGCGGGAGCGAGAGCAGGCCGGGCACGGCGTCGTTCCAGCCGCGGGACAGGAGCAGTGAGAGGAGGCTGGCGGGATCGTGCTGAAGGTCGAGGAGCACCGTCTGGGACGACGCGAGACGGCCGAATTCGCGGGAGCTCAGCGATACGAGCTCGGTGGCGGGAAGCAGCTGCGGCGCGGCGAGGGCTACGCCGGCGAGAGCAGAGCCTGCAAGGAGGGCCATGCGTCCGGAGGGCAGCCGCCGCTCCGTGAGTCCTACCTCGAGCAGCGCGACCCCACCGAAGAGAGCACCGGCCACGGCGCTCATCAAAAGGACGTATGGCCAGCCGGTGAGCCCTTGCATCGCGACCGCTCCCGCGAGGGCAGCGCCGTGCCGGAGACTGGGACGATCCACGATGGCGTTGACCGCCAGCAGCACGCCCGGGAACCACGCCGCGCAGTACAGCGTCGGCGGAGACCAGAGGGCCCCCAGCATCCAGGAGGAGCCGCCGAAGAGCAGTCCCGCAGCGAGCGCTCCCGCGACGCCGGCTCCGAGGCTGCGCGCCAGGGCAGCGGCGAACACCGCGGCCAGACCGAGATGCGCGGCCACGAGGACTGCGAAAGCGAGCTGCGTCGGCAACAGGATGTGAAGCCAGTTGGGAGGGTAGAGGACGCCCGTCTGCAGCGTTGCCAGGAAGGGGAGTCCGAATCCCTGGTGCGGATTCCACAGCGGGAGGTCGCCACCGGCGAGCCGTTCGAACGCGTAGCGGGCGTTGGGCCGGTAGTACGCGAAGAAGTCGAAGAACCCCACCGGCGCGGCGGCCTCCAAAGCGGGGTCGCGGCTCGTCGTACCGAAGGTCCACCACAGCGCGGCCGCCGCGAGACCCGCCACTGCCAGCATGATCCAGTGGGAGCGCCGCACGGGTCCGTACGCTAGCAGGCGGCGGCGCACCTCGATCTCGATCGGAGCCATGCGAGCCGTCACGCCCTTCTTCCGGCGAGACGATCCCTTGCTTCCATCGCCACCTCCGCGTCGTACATGCCACCTAAGGTAGGCAGGGCCGCCGCATGCAGGCCCAGAGGGGGCCGCTTGCGACACCGTTTTTCGGTCTGCGTCCTCGCACTCGCCCTCCTGGCTCCGGTATCGGCACTCGCCACGACGATCAACATCGTGGGCAGCGCCGGCACGCCGGGTGTCTGGCCCGGGAATGCCAACCCGGCCCTCGACGGGACGGACGGCGGCCCCGGAGGAGCCGCCACCGCGGACGCGAGCACCCCGGGTAGCCCGAACTCCGCCACGGCCTCGGGTGGCACAGGCGGAAGCGGCGGCAGGGGCAGCTGGGCGAACGCATCGGGCGTCGCCGGCGGTAACGGGGGTGACGGAGGAAGAGGCGGCGATGCAACGGCCAGCGCGACCACCAGCGAAGCCCTTGCCGCGACGGCCTCCGCGACGGGAGGCAGCGGCGGCGAAGGAGGGACCGGCGGCTTCGGGCTCGGCCTCCCCAGTGGAGCGAACGGCCTTCGTGGCGACGGAGGCGACGCCCAGGCGAGCGCGTCGGCCACGAGCAGCAGCGGCGAGGCGTTGAAGGTCGAGGCCCTGGCAGCGGGCGGAGCGGGGCGGATCGCCGGAGCTGGCAGCCTCGGCAAGGTCATTGGGGTCTCGACCGGAGGTGGCGCCGTCCATGTGACTGGACGGGCCACGGGAGGCCAGGGCGTCCTTCAGGGCGGCGACGTCGAGATCGCCGATGCCGTCGAGGGATCGACCTCCGGATCGCTCTCCCTGCTGCAGTCTGCCTGGGGCGGATCCGCTGGTGGAGAGGACCTGGCGGCGGGGATCGCCGGCCGGGCACTGAGCAGCCTCACGCAGGTGGCGCATGCGTCCGAGCTTCGGCTCGAGAGCCAGGCGTCGGGGGGCAGCGGCGGCGTTGCTCGCGCGGTGGGCGGCTCGGCGTCGGCTCTCGGAAACGGCACGAATGATGCCGGAAATGTCGGTCTGATCGTCTCTGCGAACGGCGGGCGCGGCGGCTACGGCTACTACGAACCGCTCGGCGCAGGAGGTGACGGTGGCGAAGCCACCGTCTACGCCGCCGGTCGAACCACCGGCGATGGCCATTCCGTGACGATCGGCAGTCCCCTCTCCTCCCCGACGCGGGCGCAGGGGGGCGACGGCGCCTCGGGCAGCACCGACGGAGGCAACGGAGGAGGCGCGACGACTGATGCCGTCGGAGAGGCGGAGGCCGACGGAGCGATTGGAATCGTCGTCTACGCGAACGGTGGCTATGGCGGCCTCGCCGGTTCGTCCGCGGGCAATGGCGGCACGGGGGGCGACGCGCGCTCGTCCGCGGCCGGCCGCAACGCCGGCGCGACGAGCGTTTCAGTAGAGAGCTTTGCGCACGGTGGCGGCGGCGGAACCGGATCCGGCGCCGGACACGGCGGCAGCGCGGGAGGCATCGCAGTCGCGACCGCGACGGGGACGTCGACCGGCGGT
>CAYOIG010000028.1:0-9021 GCA_964403915.1 uncultured Myxococcaceae bacterium | reverse complement strand
TCTCCCCGCGGAGACCAGACCATGACCGCTTGAACCGGGGAGACCGGACATTTCTATTCTGGAGAGAACCGGACATCTGTACTTTGGGCCGACACCCGGGGGAGAACCTGCCCTCCAATGTCGGCCGTACACCGCCGAGTTTATGATTCGCATCATACCGGAGGGAGCTGCGCATGGGACAGCGTGGTCCATCGGGCCGAAGGCTGGCGATGTTCGGCCAGCCTGCGCCCGGCGGTAGCAATGGACCAGCCCTGGCTTCGCGTCTGCTTCGGCCGCTTCGAGCTCGATGAGGCCACCCGCGAGCTCCGTGCGGATGGCGTGCCCATTGAGGTCCAGGCGCAGCCACTCGCGCTGCTACTGCTGTTGGCCCGCAACCGGCACCGCGTCGTGCGGCGGGAGGAGATCCTCGAGGCCCTCTGGCCCGGTGTCACCGTGAGCGACGACGCGCTCTGGCGCACCGTGCTGAAGGCACGTAAGGCCCTCGGAGAAGTGGGAACGACGGAGCGGTGGCTCCGCACCGTTCGGGGCGTGGGCTTCCGATTCATGGCCCCCGTCGAAGAGGATCGGCCCCGGCAGGGAGCCAACTCTGCGCCGAGCCCCGTTGCGACGGTCACCGCTGCGCTTGGCCCTGCCTCCTTCGTCGGACGCGAGCGCGAGCGTGCAAGGCTCGACGAAGCCTGGCGCGCGGTGCTCGCGGGATCTGGGCGCGTGGTGCTGATCTCGGGCACGGCCGGCATCGGGAAGTCGCGGCTCGCGCGCGAGATCGCGGCCGAGGCCCGCGCCCAGGGGGCCGAGGTCCGCGAGGCGGTCTCCTGGCACGGGAAGGGAGAGCCTCCGCTCTGGCTCTGGACGCAGATCCTGCGCTCCTTCGTGGAGAGCTGGAGCGCCGCCGACCTCGCTCGCGCCATGGGCCCGGGAGCGGCGGAGATCGCGCGGTTGGCGCCGACCCTGGTGGAGAAGCTCGGGATCACGGCGCCCCCGGTGCGCGACGGGGACGAGGCGCGCTTCCTCCAGATGGATGCCGTCGCGCGCTTCCTCGTGCAGGCTTCGCGCGAACGACCGCAGGTGCTGGTACTGGAGGATCTCCAGTGGGCGCCGCCGGCAGCCCTTCATCTCCTGGGATTCCTGGCGCGGGAGCTCGGCCATTCTCACGTGCTCGTAGTGGCGACCCTTCGGACTGGCGAGGCGCGAGAAGATCCTGCACTCGAGGACGCGCTCGATGACTGCGAGCAGGCCGACGTGCTGATCCGGGTCCCGCTCTCGGGGCTCGACGCCGATGCGCTCGGACGTCTCATCGAGCAGACCGCAGGCTTCGTTCCGAACGGAGAGCTGGTGGAGGCGCTGTGCGCAACGACCGGCGGGAATCCCTTCTTCGTGAAGCAGATCGTGACGCTGGCTTCGACCGAGGGGCGAGGCGAAGGCGTCGACGCGGTCCGGCTGGCCACTCACGTTCGCTCGCTGCCGCTCGGGGCGCGCAGGGTTCTCGAGCGGCGCCTCGCTCTGCTCCCGGCCGGATGCCGGCGCGTGATCGAGCTGGCCTCCGTCATCGGTGGGGAGTTCCCCCTGGCTCTTCTGGCGCGGGTCGCGGCACTCCCGCGCGAGGAGCTGATGCTGGCGCTCGGAGAAGCCGTCGCCGCAGGTCTCTTGGAGGCCGACCCGCGGCGACCGGGGGATCATCGCTTCGTCCACGCGCTGGTGCGCGACGCTGCGTACGCGAATCTCCCGGAACCGGCGCGCTTGCAGCTCCATCAGCAGGTGGCCGAGGCGATCGAGGCGCTCCACGAGGGGAGGCTGGAGCGCGTGGCTTCGTCCCTGGCTCACCACTTCGCGGAGGCCGCTCCGCTGCTTCGGGA
The DNA here is from genome assembly GCA_964403915.1 of uncultured Myxococcaceae bacterium. GTDB lineage: Bacteria > Myxococcota_A > UBA9160 > UBA9160 > UBA9160 > MYXO. Next base: position 7,168 of record CAYOIG010000028.1, on the reverse strand, counting down.
CAAGCGGGCGAGCGACTACTCGAAGTGGGCGGGAGACCTGGCGAGCGCCGCGCTCTCGTACGAGGAGGCGGTGGCGCACTACGAGCGCGCGCTGCAGACGTTCGACCAGCTGGAGGAGTCTCTGGACGTTCGGCGAAGGGCCGAGCTGCTCGTCTGCGTGGGATACGCACATCACAACACGGGCGCATCGGGCCGCGCGCGGGAGGCCCTGGGCCAGGCAGCCGGGCTGGCACTGCGCGCCGGCGACCGCGGCCTCCTGGCCCTCGCGGCGGCGGGCTTCGCCGAGATCGGCCTCGGCGTCGAGGATGCCGAACCGGTCCGCTATCTCGAAGCGGCCCTCGCGATGCTCGAGCCGGGCTGCGACTTCATCCACGTCTGGCTCCGCTCGATCCTCGTGGTACACCTCATGAACCATCGTGGCCGGCTCGGCGACGCGGCGCGTCTCGCGGAGGAGGCCGTGATCATGGCTCGCACCACCGGCGACGCGCGATCCCTCTGCTATGCGCTGTGCGCGCTCGCGGCCGTCCTCCGGCTCCTCCCCACGGGTCGGCCGGAGGAGCGTGTGAAGATCCTCCGCGAGGTCGAGGCCCGCTCGGCCGAGAGCGGGGATCGTTCCATCGAGGTGATCGGCTACATCCAGCTTCGTGGAGCCCTGATCGAACTCGGCGATCTGGCGAGCGCCGCCGCTACCAACGCGCGCATGGATCGGCTCCTCGAGCGACTGCGATCACGCTATTTCGTCGCCGTCCCCGACGGCTTCCGGCTGGCGCGCAGCCTCCTCGATGGACGCTTCGAGGATGCGGAGGCCATCATCCGCTCGAGCTTGCCGACGCCGGACGGTCCGAGAGGGGCGTTTTCCATGGCGGCCGCTGCGCTTGCCGGCACGCGCTGGAGCCAGGGTCGCCTGGCCGAGCTCGCGCCCGTGTTCGCGCGAGTGGCCGCCGGGCGGCCCAATCTGCAGCAGGCCACCGCGGGCCAGATCCTGATGCTGCTCGAGCAGGGAGAAACCTCCGAGGCGAGGGCGCGCTTCGAGGCCCTGGCGCATCGGGATTTCGAAGAGGTGCTGGGAACGGAGAGCTTTCTCTTCACGCTCGCCATCCTGGCCGAAGCGTGTGTGCGGATCGAAGACGTTCCCCGCGCGCGGGTCCTGGCGCGTCTTCTCGCGCCCTACGACCGGTACTTCGTCACGGCGTCCAACGGCTTCTACGTGCACGGACCGGTGGCGCTCCACCTGGGGCGTCTGTCGGTGTGCATGGGCGCGTGGGACGACGCGGCGCGGTATCTCGAACAGGCGCTGGAACGGGCGGAAGCGGTAGATTCCATCGTCTGGCGGGCGTTCGCGCTGGGCCTTCGTGCCCAGCTGTACGCCGCGCGCAGCGCGCCAGGGGATCGGTCGCGGGCCCGGTCGGATGCGTCGGAGGCGCGGGCGATCGCGGAGCGCCTCGGTCTGCAAGGGCTGGTGCGGGAGCTCGAAGGGATTCGCTGACGGCCCAACACTTCCCACATCCAGAACTCCCGGTAGAGCCCATCCTCGGCTCGAAAGCTTGCAAGCCTGATGGACCAAAGTCCCGGCGCTGCGCACGGCATCGCGAAGGAGCTCGGAATAGGCCGGCTCTCCCGCGAGCTCGACGCCTCGCTGCGGCGCTGATCCCGGCAACGCGTCGCTGCGCTTCGCCCGGAGCTCGCACGCGGCGCCTCCGCACGATGGGTGCCGCCAGCCGTCCGCCCCGGGGCGCCTGCGCACTTCCGAGAGTGGCGTTGCGCGTGCGTTCGTGTCGGAGTGGTCCGAGAGAGGTCGGGTGGAGGTCCAAGGGGCCAGCCGGGTTCTGGGATAAAACGGACCCATCGCAGGCTCCGCCGGCTACCGGGGCCCTGCGGGAACGAATCCGGGGCCTCGGCCCCCTCCACCTGGGAAGGTACGAATCATGACGAAGACCACTAGCATCTTGCTCGCGGGCGCCGCGGGCCTCGCGCTCTGCCTGGGAAGCTCCCCGGCACGGGCGCTCACGATCAGCGGAGTCTCTTTGAACTCCACCACCGACAACGACAACCACGCCGACGAGGACGCCGTCACTGGCGGGAGCTGGCTCGGGACCGCCAGCGTCACGGTCGCCGACGTGGTGAGCAACTCGGCGACGGTGGAGCGCCGCTTCGTCGGCCAGGCTGGCGCGTACGATGACGGCAACATCACCCAGAGCGTCGACGTCACGGTGACGTGGACCGTCACGGCGAGCCCGAACGTCGTCTACAGCATCCTGCTCGCGCCCGAGTTCCACGGCATCGTGAAGATCTACGACGGTCTCGGGGACGAGGCCGGCGACCTGGCCACGCTGGGCGGCTTCAGCGCGTCGCTGCTGAAGGACGCCATCTCGATCTCGGCCAGCGGGCTCGGCCTCTCGGGCGGGTCGCGCAGCACCGACGGCAGCAACACTGTGGACTCGACGGGCAGCAAGACGCTCACGGGCCTCAGCGGAAGCCATACGTTCGAGCTGACGTACACCGGCTCCGTGGTTGCGACGGGCGCGAACAACTCGTTCCTCTGTAACGACAAGACGAACGCGACGGCATCGTGGGGCATGGACGGGACGATGACCGGAGACTGCAATGCGCCCGCGGACTTCTTTCAGTACGCGAGCTCGGGTGCCAGGGACGCGGACGGCCTCTTCATGCCGGCCACGGTGACGATCACAGCGGTCGTCCCCGAGCCCGGCACGATGCTGCTGCTCGGCGCGGGCCTCGTGGGTCTGGCCGCGCAGGGCCGGCGCCGCGCGTAGCCCGGAAGATCAGGCGGAGCTCCCTCCGCCGCCTCGAACGGCGCCCCGGGCCTCACGGCCCGGGGCGCTCTTCTTTGCGGCCAGACCACGATTCTCTTTGCCGCACCGGCACGCGACTCGCGCTCGACGCTCGACGAGGCGGTGATGACGCACATCGATGAACCGCCCCGGCTTCGCCGGAGGCTGGCAGACCCCGCCAGCGCGACCTTCGCCTTGAACGACGCCTTATGCCGCGTCCTGCCTTGCTTCCTCATCGACACCTGCTCCTTCCCTCGTTGGGGAGCGGGTGAGCTGCACTAGGAAATCCGGACCACCGTGAGGGCAAGTTTTCGGCAAACTGGGGACCAGGAGGCCCAGGGAGTTTGCCGTGAAGAATAAGCGCTTTTCCGTCGAGCAGATCGTGGCGGTGCTGAAGGAGGCGGAGCTCGGCATGCCGGTGGCGGACATCATCCGGCGGGTCGGCGTCTCGGAGCCGACCTTCTACCGTTGGAAAAAACAGTACGCCGGGATGCAGTCGGACTAGGTCCGTGAGCTCAAGCAACTGCAGGACGAGAACGTCCGCCTGAAGAAGCTCGTGGCCGAGCTGAGCCTGGACAAGGCGATCCTCCAGGACATCACCGCAAAAAAATGGCCCGGCCCGCGCTGAAGCGATCGGCGGTCGTCTACATCTGCGACCACTATCCCACGAGTCGGCGGCGGGCCTGTCGCCTAGTTCAATTTCATCGCTGCGTGTCCTCCTACCGGAGCGTGAAGGACCCAAAGACGGCGCTCCGATCTCGGATGCGAGAGATCGCGCAGACTCGTATTCGATTCGGCTATCGGCGCATCCATGTGCTGCTCCGCCGCGAAGGCTGGAGCCTCGGGAGAAACCAGGTATACCGGCTCTATACCCAGGAAGCCCTGCAGCTTCGCAGCAAGCTGCCCAGACGCCGCAAGATGGTCGTTGCCCGGCGTGAGCGGTTCGTGCCGCGCCGGCCGAACGATGCATGGAGCATGGACTTCGTGGCCGACGCGTCGACCAACGGGCAGCGTTCCCGCGCGCTGACGATCGTGGATGTCTTTAGTCGTGAGGCGCTGGCGATCCAGGTCGACCAGCGGCTTCGGGGAGAGCAGGTCGTGCAGGTCTGCAATCGCCTGGTCGCGCAGCGTCGGGCACCTAAACGCGTCTTCGTCGATAACGGTAGCGAGTGTTCCGGGCGCCTGATGGATCTTTGGGCGTACCATCACGGTGTCCGCATCGACTTCAGCCGGCGTGGGAAGCCGACCGACAACTGCTTCGTCGAGACCTTCAACGGATCGCTGCGGGACGAATGCCTGAACGTCCACTGGTTCGAGACGCTCGAGGATGCCCGGGCGAAGATCGAGGCATGGAGAAGGGACTACAACGAGAGTCGGCCTCACCAGTCCCTAAACGAACTATCGCCAGCCGATTTTGCAGCGCGGAACGCGGACTTGGAGATCGTAACGAGGCTACAAACCGCCGAAAACTACCCTGGATTTGGTCCGAGAAACCCAAGCGGCTCACGAAATCCCCGCTCTCTCAAAGTGATGGTCCGAAGAACCGAGGCACGTCAGAAGCGCACGGCCGCGGGATTCACGAAGATGTAGCGAAGCCTCCAGAACGGGGAGTGCCACGGCTCGCGCGGTAGCGTTCCGTCGAGGCTTTCCGCAATCGCCTCGCCAGCGCGGCCCGCGAGCGTGTCGAGGATCTGCTCGCCGATCTGTGCCGACGCGCCGGCCTATCGGTGGACCGGCCTACCGGCCTACTGGCGACGTCGGGAGGCGGCGCCGAGGCCGGCGAGCCCGGCCGCTAGCAGCAGGAAGCTTCTAGGCTCGGGAACCGCCTGCAGCGACTCGCCGCGCAGGTTCACTTTGAACGTGGCCGTCAGCGTCGAGTAGATCGTGACGAGGCCGCCGCCGGCCGGGAAGCTCGAGTTCGAGGACATGACGCCCTGCAGGTTCTGGAACAGGAACTCGGGCTTCTGGTCCGCGTCGGTATCTCCGAGCTCGACCAGCGTGCCCGTGACGCTGATCGGCGTGGCCGGAATCGAGAGGGTGCCGACGGTGGCGTTGTCGGTGACGGCGATCGCGCCGATCCTCATCCCCGCAAAGGCGAGGGCGTAGCTGCCGAGCGTGCCCTGGGGCGGCGTCGAGAGGTTCATCGAGGGCACGCTCGCCGCCGGCGCGTTGGCGGCGCCGACCGTGAGGCTCGTGGTCGTCACCGCCGGAAGCGTCGGAATGTCCGAGAACGTGACGCTCCAGCTCCAGCTCGTGGAGCTGCGCAAGGTGAATGGCTATCTGACGCTGTTCTTGAACCTCGCGCCGTAGAGCGGGTGCCTCGCGCACGAAGGGCCGGGGACGATCGGTGGTCAGCGCCTCCGCCGTGCGGGGGATCTCGGCACGACCTGGAACCCCATCTGCACGAAGTGCCTGTCCGTGGTGAGCGCCTGCTTGAGCCGCAGCTCGTTCATCACCACCAGGCTCGTACAGTCCGTGAACGAGTACTCCTTGTCTTGGTGACGGAAAAACGCGTGGCGGGCTCTTTCGGCGCGAATCTCGTCGATCCGCTCCCACCGAACGCGCGAGCTTCCCTCGACCTGACGCCACCACGTCTCGGCCGCCGGGAGCCCCAGCCGCATGCGGATCAGCGTCAGCGTTTCGTCCGCGACGTAGTCGGTCGTCACCAGCAGGCAGCCCTGCTCCAGCGCCGCATCGCGGGCCCTGCACGCGCCCTCATGCGCCGGGTCCGCGGCGTCCGCGCACGCCATCCAGCCCGCAGTGTCGACGAAGAGCGCCTTCATCGTCCGTAGAGGACGGCATCGTGGTCGCCGGCGCTGCGGCCGTCGTTGCTCCGCCCCACGGCGGAGGCACCATACAGCGGGTCATCCGCGAGGGGGGACGCCGTCGCCGCGGACTCGTCCACGGGGACGATCTGGAATGCCGGCCGGCTGCGATAGAGGACCGTGAAGCGCGCGCCCTTGCGCACGCGCTCGACGAGCTTCGGCAGGGACGCACGTAGCTGCTTGGCATTGATCGTGACGTTCATGGCCGTGGCTCCGCGTTCACCTCGAGTTGACCCGAGATCGGCCCGGCCGTCAAGGCCCCGGCCCGGAAGGCCCGGGGCGCTCGTTCGAGGCGGCGCCTCGTGATGCCGGATCGAGGCTAGGCGCTCTTGCGGCTCCTCACGGCGAGGCCGAGCAGGCCTGCGGCAAGGAGGAGCAGCGTGCCGGGCTCCGGGACCGCCTGCAGCGACTCGCCGCGCAGGTTCAGGTTGAAGGTGCCCGTGAGGGTCGAATAGATCGTGACGAGGCCACCGCCGGCCGGGAAGCTCGAGCTCGAGGAGATGACGCCGTTCAGGTTCTGGAACAGGAACTCGGGCTTCTGATCCGCGTCGGTGTCGCCGAGCTCGACGACGGTGCCCGTGACGCTGATCGGCGTGGCTGGAAACGAGAGGGTGCCGACGGTGGCGTTGTCGGTGACGGCGATCGCGCCGATGCTCATCCCTGCAAAGGCGAGGGAGTAGCTGCCGAGCGTGCCCTGGAGCGGAGTCGAGAGGTTCATCGAGGGCACGCTCACCGCCGGCGCGTTTGTGGCATCGACGGTGATGCTCGTCGTCGTCACCGCCGGAAGCGTCGGAATGCCCGTGAACGTGACGGGAGACCCGGTGAAGTGCAGCAGCCCGCTCGTGCCGCCAGCGTCGCTCGAGAGCCGGACCGTGTTGCCGGCATCGTCGACCCAGGCGTTGCCGGTCCCCGTGAGCGTCGAGACCTTCGTCTGATCGTACGGCGAGCCGAAGCCCCCGAAGGTGCAGTAGAAGGCGGGCTCGCACGTGAGCTGCACGCGCAGCGTCAGCGTATTGGTCAGCTCCGGTGCCGTCGAGAGCGGGATGCTGAGCGGCGCGCCGGGTGAGGGCAGCGCCGCAGCGACGCGCGGCAGGGCGAGAACGACGCCCGCGAGCAGGAGAAACGAGAGACGCCTCGAGGCGGTCAGCACGAGATCCCCTTCGACGGTGAGAGGCGAGCTCGGCGCGGAAGCACGCCCCGGGCACGCTGCTGCCGGGACCAGCGCGCCGGATGGAGCGCTGCCTCGAGCAGCTCAGCCGCAACCTGTACGCCGTCGGGAGAGAGGCGAACGGGATTGGAGAAGAGGTCGCCCGGGCCACCGCAGTTCGGCGGCAGGCCCGGCGCCGCGCCGTCGAGAGGTGAGCCGCTTTCGAGGCGCGCGTCGTAGACGTGGGAGAGGTCCGCGAGCAGGACGCCGTGCTTCGCTGCCACCCGTTCGAGCGCGGCGTACCAGCGTCCGGCCACGCGCTCCATGCCGCGCAGGGCTGCATCGAGCGCGCGGACGGTGTTGGCCGGACGATGCCGGCCGAAGCGCAGCCAGGCCGCCGGCGA
>CAYOIG010000027.1:0-2615 GCA_964403915.1 uncultured Myxococcaceae bacterium | reverse complement strand
AGGCGGCCACCTCGACGTCGGCGGGGATCGCGCGTCCAGCGGCGTCGCGCACGTGCGCCGCCACCCGCTGACGCGGCCGGAGCGCGGCCGGGTCGAGGCCCGGAAGATCGAGTGAGAGATCGGCCTCGATGCGGGTTCTTCCTCCGGCGTTCGAATGCCAGACCACGAACGCGTCACCCTGCCGGCGACCGGCCTTCGGCCTCTCGAGGTGCGCGGAGAGGGTCTGCGTCACACGTTCGAGCTGCGCCCGCGCCAGGTCGTCCACGCGATCGAAGCGGGTCTCCATCTGCGCGTGGACGGCGTCGATGGAGCAGCCGCAGATCGAGTCGTGGGGATGGTTCTCGAGCGCGACGCCCCAGGTGAAGCCGAGCAGCTCCCGATCGACGCTCGCTCCGAGGCGCCCCGCCCAGGCCGAGAGAGGCTCGAGCACGCGTGTCAGCAGCGCGTCGTTCGCGAACTCGCGCTGCTTCTGCCACAGACGGGCGGAGGCACAGCCGGGCAGCAGCGGTGCACGCAGCCCCGAGCGCAGCTCTCCGCGGTGCAGCGGTGCTGAATCGCCTTGCTCGTCGCGCACGCGTGCGAGCACGACGGGCAGCGTTCCGATCTCGTAGTCGGTCGCGCTCTCGAGGCAGGGCACGGCAGCGGCCAGTGCGGCCGGAAGATCCGGCTGCGGCGGCTGGTGATCGCTTCCGTTCATGAGACAGTAGGTGCTTCCGCGCACGAAGGGCGCCAGCTCCGCGACGCTGCGGCCGAGCCGCCTCGAGAGGCCCGCGGCGTCGAGGGGCAGCAGCGCGGCATTGCCGTAGCCGGTGGCGAGATAGAGCGTGAAGAGACGCGTTCCATCGGGCGCCTCCCACCAGAAGCCGCTCTCGCCGACGGTCGCTCCCACGCCGCGCCAGAGGGCCGCCCCGTCAAAGCCGAAGCGCCGGAAGATCTGCGGGAGCTGGCCCACGTGTCCGAACTGGTCGGGGACGTAGCCGAGGCGCATGGCGCCGCCGAGGGCCTCCGCGCGCGAGAGACCCAGGCGCAGGTTTCGGATCAGCGCCTCGCCGGAGACGAGCCACTCGTCGGGCAGAACGTGCCAGGGCCCGACGAGCAGGCGACCTGCACGCACGAGCTTCTCGATCCGCTCGCGTGCGCCGGGACGCACCGCGAGGTAGTCGTCCACCACGATCGTCTGGCCGTCGAGCGTGAAGTGCCGAAAGGCCGGATCGCGCTCGAGCGTGGCGAGGACGAGATCGACGAGCGCCACCAGCCGCACGCGAAACGCCTCGTGCGTCCGATACCACTCCCGGTCCCAGTGCGTATGGGGAATGACGACGAGATGGGGCCTTCGCACGGGCGCTCCGGTCGGGATGGGCGTGATGGCGCCCGATCCTACCAGACGGCGAAGGGGTTCCCGGGGCCCGTCTCAGTGATTCAGCACGGGCTCCACTCCGGTGGCGGCGCGGAGATCGCGACGAGCGTCGCGGCTACGTCCTCGGGCGAGCACGAGGCGCCCGGCCGCGCCGCCGCGCGCGCGACGTCCACCAGCGAGAGGATGCCGAGGAGCTGGTTGGCATCGTCGACCACCGGGAGCCGCCGCACGTGCCGCGCCCGCAGCAGGGCGAGCACGTCAGCGACGTCGTCCTCCGGGCGGCAGGAAACCACGTCCTGGGCCATGGCCACCTCGACGGGAATCTCCGCGAGGGGACGCCCCTGCGTCCAGGCCGCCATGCAGACGTCGCGGTCGGTGAGCATGCCCACCACGCGCCGGCCTTCGCCCACCACCACCGGCAGCACGCCGCAGTCGCCGGTCCAGAGCAGCCGCGCGGCGGCGGCCAGATCGCTCTCCGGCGTACAGCTACAGACGGCCTTGGTCATCACGTGCTGCACCCGCATCGGGCTCCCCATGCGCTTTCGCGCCAGCGGGCTCATTGGATCGCGATCAGCCGGGGCTTTGCGGCCTCGGTCTGCTCGTGGCTCCTGCTCATGACCACCGCCTCCCCGGTTCCACGGCTGCGCGAGGATGGCAGCCGGGTCGTCTGCGTCGGTGCTACAGCAAGCGCCGTGCCATGCCGGGCGCGACGAGCGCGCCGCATGGCGGGAGCTTCTGTGACTCGCAGTCACCGGGGCTGCGGCACGGCTGCACATGCGCTGCGCGCCGCTGCCGCCCGGAAGGAGCGCTCGCGTCAGGCGCTCTGCGCGATCGGCCCCGACGGTGTGAAGCGCACGGGCATGGCCTTCACGCCGTTCACGAAGTTCGAGCGCAGGCGCCGCACGGGCCCGGCGAGCTCGATGTCGGGCAGCCGGGTGAGCACCTCCCGGAAGATCACCCGCAGCTCCATGCGTGCGAGATGGGAGCCCAGGCAGAAGTGCTCCCCGACGCCGAAGGCGAGGTGATCGTTCGGGCTGCGCGCGACGTCGAAGCGGTCGGGGTCCGCGAAGACCTCCTCGTCGCGGTTCACCGACGGGTACCACAGCGTCACCTTGTCGCCCTCGCGGATGCGCTGTCCGCGCAGCTCGACGTCGCGCATGGCCGTGCGGCGGAAATAGTGCACGGCGGGCTCCCAGCGCAGGATCTCCTCGACGGCGGAGTCGAGGAGCGAGAGGTCCTGCTGCACCCGCCGCATCTC
>CAYOIG010000026.1:0-2209 GCA_964403915.1 uncultured Myxococcaceae bacterium | reverse complement strand
ATCGCCGCTACCTCGTCCTGTGCTGCCTCACGCCGATAGCGACGAGGCGTCGTGCTGATGCGCTGTCCGAACAACGCACTGATGTTGACTGACCGCAACGTTCGCCGTGGCAGGTCGTCCGCAGCATGTACCTTGGCCACTCATCAGCGTGACGTTCGGGTCGAAGGTCACCGCAGGGAGGGACGCCGATTCGCGGCAGGTTGGAAGGTGGCTCGACGACGGGACGTGGACGCCTGCGCGCACCGCTGCCCTGCAGCAGCTCAGTACAGGTCGAGCCTGCGCAACCACGCGCTGTCGGTTGGAATCCGATCTTTGGCTGAGCGCTCGAGTAATTCGGCTGGACCGAAGGGTGTCCGCGTCCGAGCAAGGGGCGAATGCCGTGCTGCCGGGGGGGTCCACACGGATGAGTCGTCAACAGGAGCTGACTTTGCGGCGACCATGCGCGGCACCAGTCACGGTACGAGGTGCCGCGCAGCGCAGTCGGCCCCGATTCCTACGCGCCGGGTACCCGGCCGCGACCTGCAAACGCGACGACCAGGGGGATCGTCCGTTACTGGCTAGGCAGGTGGTTGCGCCTGGTTGAACTCCAACATGACGTTCCCGTTGGTCGCAGGGTGGATCCACGCCGATGTCGGCGAGTCCGGCTCCGTGGTCACCTTGAGGCCCTGGCCGGCGGCCATGGAGATCTGAGCGGCGGTGTCCTCGACGCGCATGCCGACGAGGTAGATGCCCTCGCCACCCGGGTAGGCCGGTCCCTCGCGCATCTTCATGAAACGCGCGAGCGCGCTGTCGGGCTGCGATGGCGCGATCACCTCGATGAGGTTCCCCTCGTCGGTGCCGACCATGCAGTTCTTGAAGCCCCAGCGAGTGTCCTGCACCTCAGTGCGCTTCTTCAGGCCGAAGGCCCTCACGTAGCGCTCGACGGCGGCGTCGATGTCGTTGACGGCGATCGAAAAGTACTGGATGCCGAGGATTGCCATGTGCTGATCCCTTCTTGACCTATCTGCTTCTGGTGCGACGCACGAGGAGTCTACGTGCTCACACCTCCGGAGGGGGCAAGCTGCGGTGGCAGGTGAACGCCCTTCAACTCGCAGAGTCCTTGCGACTCGACGTCAAAGGCGCGGTTGAAGCGCGCCCGGTAGTTCTCCATCGCAATCGTCGCGACAAGCTCGACAAGTTGGGGTTCGTCGAAGTGCCGTCGGGCTGCCTCGAACACCTCGTCGGAGACTTCGGCGGGCGTGGTTGACATCGCCTCGGCAAGCTCAAGGGCGGCACGCTCGGCCTCGGTGAACTGGTTACTCGTGCGGAACGACTCGATAGCGGCGAGCTTCTCGTAGGAAGCTCCGGCAGCGCTGCTCCCGGCAGCGTTGGTGTCAATTCAGAAGGGGCACCCCACCATCAATGCCGCTCGCAGGCAGACCAGCGAGCGCAGCTCCTGGCTCAGCAACCCGCTGAGTCCCGGCGCCGCACCGAGGGCCCGACTGGCCTCCAGGATCGCGGGCGCGTACGCCTGGATGCCGGTTGAGATGGGCGTCTGACCTAGCCAGCGCTCGCCCGCCTCGAGGTGATGGCGCACCTCTGGTGGGGCCTGGTCCTTTGTGAGTGGGCTGATTCGTGCCATGTACCCTCCGGTGGTCTCGCCCGGTGTCGCCCCGCGCCCGGATGCTACCTCCCCGTGGCCACAGCCGATTAAGGCGGGAGCTGCCGTGAGCAGGGCTCTCGATATGTTACGCCGAGCGCAGTTCCTCGGTCGGGTCGTCGGCCTCGACCTGCACGGCCGCGGCGGGGAAGGTTTGCTTGCGTCCGCAGCCGCGAAACACGCCATTCTTCGAGGTGGTGATGCCCGAGTACAGCGCCACGATCTCGCCGCTGAGCACGGCGAATTTGCCCGTAGTCGCAGTTCCCGTCTGCTTGTCCATTACCTTGACCGCCATACGACCCTCCGATCGCGCCCTTCAAGAGTCCAGGCCCTTGGTATCCGGAGCTCGCGTCATTCGCTCTAGAGCCATTCGTCACGCCGTGGCGGTGACCGAAGCCACTCACATCGCGAAACACCGAGGTCTCGCACTGCGTCACCGTCCGTGGCGCCGTCGCGGCGCACTCCCGAGGGAGCTGCCGAGCGCGCGAAGCCCGGCTCTCGAGTGACTTGCCAGAGTACAAGGCTGCTTGGCGGACACGACGCTCAATCGAAATCGGCGGGAGGCCCCAC
>CAYOIG010000025.1:0-4884 GCA_964403915.1 uncultured Myxococcaceae bacterium | reverse complement strand
GCCAGCACGAGCATGGAAAGGCTCCGGCCCGGGTCGCTCGGGCTGCGGGCTTCAGTCTGGCGCGGATCCGCTCGGATCGCCGCGCAGGATGCGCGCACGCCGCGTCTGGTAGTCGCTCTCGCTCACCTTGCCGTCGCGCCGCATCTCTTCGAGATCGGCGAGCGCCCGAAGCTGCGCGGGTGCGAGATTGCCGCTGGTGACGGAGGGAAGCGGCTCCTCCTCTTCCACCTCTTCCGCCGGCGCCTCGGACTCCATCAGCACCGTTCGCCGCACGATCTTGCCGGCCGGTGTGACGCGCACCGCCGTCGGCGACTTGAAGATCGGGTCGCGCCAGCTCACGGTGACACCCTGCGCGCCCTCGGGCTGCATCGACTCTCCCGGCAGGACGCGGAAGCGCATCACCTGCTTGTCGGGCACCGGCTCATCGATCTTCGCCTGCTGTCCTCCCTGCGGCTGCTCCCAGTCGAGGTGGAAGAGACGGATGTGGAGCATGTCGCCTCTCACGTAGGCGGAGAAGCTGGTGATGAAGTCGTGCGTGAAGAGGCCGAGGCTGCGCTCTCGCCGAGCCGAGATCACCACGACCTCCTCGTCCTTCGAGGCCTTGCTGAGCGCATCCGACAGCTTCTCCCCGAGCTCGTACACGATGTCGGCCGGGATCGCGGGCTTGCGCGAGTTCGCGTCGGAATCGTCCGTACGGATGTCGATGCGCGAGAGGATGTGGGCGAGACGGGTGCCCGAGATGGTGACGGGGTGGTCGTAGCCCTGGCCTACCACGCCGCCGAGACTCTTCTCGCTGCGCAGCAGCACCTTGTTGTCGCCGGAGGCGCTCAGCACGTTGCGCGAGTAGCCGCTGCAGCCGGCTCCGGCGAGGGCGGCGAGCGCGAGCAGGAGCGGAGCAGGACGGAAGCGGAGGGTGTTCATGGCCCCGTCTCGCTAGCCCAGCCGGAGCGCCGTGCCAAGCCCACGGGCGGCGGACCGGACGGGGCCCGGGCGCGGCGGGCCTGGGAGGGCCGGCGCAGGCCGAGCGGGCTCTCGGACGTGGCCGATCTGCCGCCCCGCGGGAGCAAAGCAGCGCCTGCCCGAGCGCGACCCTTCGCCCGTGCGCGTCAGCGTGGCGGCGGCGCGGCGAGACAGGCCGAGAAGATCCTGCGGGGCGAACCGTCGCCGGCGAGCGCTTCGACGGTGAGCTCCACGGCGCCGTCCGCGAACGCGTCGAGGCGCGCGTAGCCAGGGCTCGTCTCCGCGAAGAGCGTGCCGTCGATCGGATACGTCCACGTGAGGTCGGCCGGTGAGCCCGCACCACTGACCACGTGGAAGCGGGCCCAGCCGTCGCCGCGGATCACCTGCAAGCCGTGATCGTGGCCCGCAGCGAAGACCAGTGGCGGTGTCGAGGCGAGCCCGCGCCCGATCGACGCGACCATTGCCTGGTAGGCGCTCGACGGAGAGTCCTGCGCACTCACGCCCAGCATGCGCGCGACGTGACGGATCGAGCCGAGCACGGGGATCGGAATCCACAGGGAGCGGTCGAACTCGCGCAGCGGGAACACGTGCTCCTTCCAGCCGAACTTTCCGCCGTGGGGGCCGCCCGATCGCAGGGGATGGTGCCCGAGCACGATCGCGTGGCGCTCGCCCGCATCGAGAAGCGCCCGGCCGAGAGCCTGCTCGATCTCGGCCTCGCTCGTTGCGGCGCACCCGGAGGTGGCATCGCCGGGGCGTGGCCCGTCGTGGAGCCACCACTGCGTGTCGAGGAAGACCAGCGCGAGATGCGCGCCGAGCGTCGCCGAGGCCGGGCCGGCACAACCATCCGGCGGCATCTCTTGCGCGCCGTGCTCCGCGACGAATCGTGTCTGCCGCCCGACGGCCTCCCAGCCGTCTTCCCCGCCATTGCTCCAGTCGTGATTGCCGGGCACGACGAAGCTGCGCGCGCTGGATCGGCGCAGCGCATCGAGCTGCGCGCCGAGACGGCGTTCGTCCTCCGCGCGCTCCTCGTGCTCGGGAGCGCGCAGGCCCTCGGGGTAGACGTTGTCGCCGAGCAATGCGATCGCAACACGTTCGGTGCCGAGCGAGGCGACGCGCGCGCCGGCCTCGTCGGCGAGGGCATCGAGGAGCGGCTCCCGGGGTGCGCGCGGCGCGCCCGCATCGCCGACGAGAAAGAGCGTCGCATCGAGCGCGCCGGCTCCCTCGCATTCCGGCGGCGGAGGGGCGCTGCTGCCACCTTCCCTGGGCCGGCCGGCAGCAGCGACACCGCCGAGCCAGATGGCGAGAATCCCGATCCAGAGCACGCGCCGGCGTCGCAACAAACTCTCCCCGACTAGAAGCAACGCTAGCCGGGTGGGCAGGCCGAAGCGAGCCTCGGATTCCGCGCTGGCACCGGGCCGGGGTGTTCGCCCACATCGCCGAGCCCGGCGAAAAGAGGCTTCCAGAAGAAGCCACGGGGCGTGTAGGATGCGGGCCGTCCTCCCGTGGATGGAGCAGCCCGGGATGGCCCCTACGCAGAGGAGACGACGACGATGATGAGCCACCCCGTGCGTTCGATTGCCCGCGCCGCTGTCCTCGCCCTGGCCGGCGCCCTTGCCGCTGGCGTGCCGTTCGCAGCCCACGCGCAGGCGAGCAAGACGAAGAAGACCGAGGGATGTCTCGTGAGCTTCGACGGCGCCGCGGGCAAGCTCGTGGTGAAGGACCGCATCAGCAAGAACGATGAGAGCTTTCGCGTGAAGCAGGCGACCTCCGTGCTGGACAAGGCCGGAACCGTCGTCACGAAGAACGGCAGCAAGGCGCAGCTCACCGACCTCGAGATGAACCGTCCGGCCTACGTCTACTGGATCGTCGATCCCCAGGACGAGAACGGGAAGTTCGCGAACAAGGTCGACGCACCCGACCCCATCGACGCCGAGACCAAGAAGCTCGACGAGGACACGATGGAGACCTTCGGCTGCAAGTCGGGCGGCTGACGCGGCCCCAGATCCCGAGCTCCGAACGGACGCCGCAGAGCGTGCGCTCGGGTGCGAAGGAGACGACTTTGCTCTTCCGCCAGCTCTTCGATGCGGAGACTTCGACCTACAGCTACCTGCTGGCCGATACCCGGACGCGCGAGGCCGTGCTGATCGACTCCGTGCGCGAGCACCTCGAGCGTGACACCACGCTGCTCCGTGAGCTCGAGCTGCGCCTGGTGTATACGCTCGAGACGCACGTCCATGCCGATCACGTGACGGCGTCGGGCCTGCTGCGCGAGCGGCTGGGATCGCGCGTCGTGGTCGGCGCGCGTGCGGGGGTGCAGACCGCCGACCTCGCGATCGCCGACGGCAAGGGCCTGCGCTTCGGCGAGCACTGGCTCGAGGCGCGCGAGACGCCCGGCCATACGAGCGGCTGCGTGACGTGGGTCTGCTCGCAGGAAGGCCTCGCGTTCACGGGCGATGCGCTGCTGATCCGCGGCTGCGGCCGCACCGACTTCCAGCAGGGGGACGCCCGGCTGCTGTTTCGCTCGGTGCGCGAGCGCATCCTCACGCTGCCCGACGAGACGCGGCTGCATCCCGCGCACGACTACCGTGGCCACACGGTGACGACGGTCGCGGAGGAGAAGCGCTTCAACCCGCGCCTCGGCATGGCGCGAAGCGAGAGCGAGTTCGTCGAGATCATGCACGCGCTCCGGCTCGCCTACCCGAAGCGCATGGACGAGGCGGTGCCCGCCAATCTGCGCGCGGGCCTCGGATCGCCCTCCGCGAGCACGCCGGGCCCGAGCGTGGCCGACCTTCTGGCCCAGACCGGCCGTCAGGACGTCGAGGTCGATCTCGGGTTCGGGATCTAGGGCGCGCGAACGCGGCGCCCCGCAGGCCTTTGCGGGGTACTCTCGTGTGGCGGCTCGTGCGAGCCGCACCCGGAGGTAGCATGCGCGCCCTTCTCCTCACCCTCGTGGCATCGGTCACCCTCGCGTGCGGCCCGTCGCCGGCGCCGACGTCCGCCGGGCCGGAGGAGCCCGACGCGCGCGGCTTCACGCCGCCGAGCTCCTTCACGGCCGAAGGGAATGCACGCTTCGGTGCCGCGCTCTCGCTCGACGAGGCCGCGGACTTCGAAGAAGCGAAGCGGGGCCTCATCGCCAGCGACCCGGCGATGGCGGTGAAGACGCCCGACGGCAAGACGTGGAGCCAGCAGCGCTTCGCGTTCGTCGATGGAGACGCGCCGCCGAGCGTGAACCCGAGCCTCTGGCGCCAGGCGAAGCTGAACGGCAACCACGGTCTGTTCCAGGTGGCCGACGGGATCTACCAGGTTCGGGGCTACGACGTCTCGAACATGAGCTGGATCCGCGGCAAGACGGGCTGGATCGTGGTCGATCCGCTCACGAGCGTGGAGAGCGCCGAGGCTGCGCACGGCCTCGCCCGAAAGCATCTGGGCGGCGATCCGGTCGTGGCCGTGATCTTCACCCACAGCCACGTCGATCACTTCGGCGGCGTGCGGGCCATTCTCCCGAACGGCTCGGCCGAGGGCATTCGCGTCGTGGCGCCGCGACGCTTCGTCGAGGAGGTGACGAGCGAGAACGTCCTCGCGGGCCTCGCGATGGGCCGCCGCGCCACCTACCAGTTCGGAACGAACCTGCCGGAGGGTCCGCGCGGCTACGTCGATACCGGCCTCGGCAAGCAGCCCCGGGCGTTCACGACGAGCTTCGCCGTGCCGACCGACATCGTGGACCAGACGCCGCAGGAGATGGAGATCGACGGTGTCCCCTTCGTCTTCCAGTACACGCCGGAATCCGAGGCCCCCGCCGAGCTCGCCTTCTACCTCCCGCAGCAGAAGGCCTACTGCGGCGCCGAGATCGTGAACCGCACGATGCACAACCTCTACACGCTGCGCGGCGCCAAGGTGCGCGACGCGCTCAAGTGGAGCGGCTAC
>CAYOIG010000024.1:0-1613 GCA_964403915.1 uncultured Myxococcaceae bacterium | reverse complement strand
CGCGGCGCCGATCTCGCAGCGCCAGTCGAGCGAGAGCACATCCGCGCCGGATTCCAGCATGGAATCGAAGACATGCGCGCCATCTTTGACGTAGAGGATGACCGGAACGCCACTGCGCTGCAGCCGGCGCACGATGGCCTGATGGGTCGGGAGTACCCAGGCTCGGTACTCCTCCGCCGCCAGCAGGCCGGCCCAGGTGTCGAAGATCTGCAGCACCTCGGCGCCGGCTTCGACTTGCGCCTCGAGGTACGTGACCGTCATCTCGGTCAGCACCTCCAGCAGCGCCCGCAGGAGCGCGGGCTCGCGATAGAGCATGCGCATGAGGCTCGAGAAGCTGCGCGAGCCCGAGCCCTCCACCAGGTACGCCGCCAGCGTGAAGGGCGCACCGGCGAAGCCGAGCAGCGGGATCTCGGGGCCGGCGAGGGCCGCCCGCAGCCGTCGCAGGATCTCGAAGACGTAGGGAATCGTCTGGCGCGGATCCTCCAGTCGCAGTGCGCGCACCTGCTCGCGGCTGCGGATCGGCTTCTCGATCACGGGGCCGGGCCGGAAGTCGAGGTCCACGCCGAGACCGAGCACCGGAACGAAGATGTCCGAGAACAGGATCACGGCCTCGACGCCCAGCAGCTCCGCCGGCTGAAGCGAGACGGTGACGGCCCGCTCCACGTCGCGACACATCTCGAGAAAGGAGACGCCCTCGCGCACGCGCCGGTATTCCGGCAGATAGCGCCCGGCCTGACGCATCAGCCAGACGGGCGGCCGGTCGACGGGCTCGCCCCGGCAGGAGCGCAGCAGCCGCTCCCTGGCGCAGAGACGGGCCGGAAGCGCCATTGCGCTCAGAATCCCTCGAGCCGTGCGTAACGGCCGCGATGCCACGCCGCGTCGCCGAAGCTGAGCTCGGCCACGCGCGCCCGCTTGAAGAAGAAGCCGATGTCGTGCTCATCGGTCATGCCGATGCCGCCGTGCATCTGCAGCGCTTCGTTGGTGACGAGTATGGCGGTGTCGGAGCAGCGTGCCTTGGCGACGGAGACGAGCTTGCGCGCCTCCTCGGAGCCCTCGTCGAGGGCGCGTGCCGCGGCCATCGTTGCCGAGCGCGAGAGCTCGATCTCGATGAAGCAGCGCGCTGCCCGGTGCTTGAGGGCCTGGAAGGATCCGATCGGCACGCCGAACTGCACGCGGGTCTTCAGATAGGAGAGCGTGCGCTCGAAGGCCTCCGAGACGAGTCCGAGCGTCTCGGCGCACAGACCCAGCGTCGCGCGGTCCACGACCGCCTCGAGCAGGGCTGCGCCCTCTCCGACGCCACCCAGCACGCTCGCGCGACCGACCTCGACACCCTCGAGCGCGACGATCGCTGCGCTGCGGGCATCGATGCGCTGCTGCGCAGCGATGCGCAGGCCCGGCGCACGCGCCGGGAGGAGGAAGAGCGTGATGCCGGCGGGGTCGGCCTCGTCTCCGGCGGTGCGCGCAGCCACCACGATCTCGTCGGCCACCGCGGCGTCGAGCACCTGGATCTTGCGTCCGGTGATGCGCCAGCCCTGCGCCCGGGCCTCGGCGCGCGTCGCCACACGGCAAAGATCGTAGCGGCTGTGATCTTCCTGGAAGGCCAGCGCGACGAA
>CAYOIG010000023.1:0-2593 GCA_964403915.1 uncultured Myxococcaceae bacterium | reverse complement strand
CGCGGATGCGGTCGAGCACGATTGAACCGCACTCCGGCCTCGATGTGCACGCAAATCGTTGAATTCGCGGGGTTCGGCGGGCTGCGTCAGGAGAGGGCGAGAGACCCGGGTGTCTTCGAGGCAGCCGCCGCGTCTCTCTCCCGGGTCGCTGCGAGCGCGTCGTGCAGGCGGTCGAATAGGTTCTGCGCGCCGAGGATGCCGGTCAGGCGATGGCGGTCGAGGTCGGCGCGCAGGTACGGCTCCACGTGGGCGAGAACCAGCCGCACGCCCGCGCGCTGGAGATCGTTCTGGAGATCCCGCACCGCGCGGGCCGCCGAGTAGTCGAGGCTCGTGATCGCGCCGGCATCGAGGATCAGCCAGCGAACGGGAGAGGGCGCTCCCTCGACGAGCGCGCGCACCTCCGCGGCGAAGCGGTTCGCGTTGGCGTAGAAGAGACCCGCCCAGAACCGGTAGACGAGCAGCCCTGGTCCGCACATGGCTCCCGGCGACGCCGCTACGGGCTGCCAGATTCCGCCCGCGCTGCCCACGAGCACGTCCGTGTGAGGCCGGTAGCTGTGGCGCACGTGACGCAGCAGCGACAGCGCCATCGCGAGCAGGATGCCCTGCTCGACGCCCACTCCGACCACCACGGCCGCCGTGACCAGCGCCAGATGGAACTCGCCCGGGCTCTCGCGCAGGATGTCGCGCAGGCCTCGAACATCGACGAGGCCTACGGCGATCGTGAACACGATCGCGCCGAGCACGCAGTGCGGAAGATACTGGAGCGGACCGGTGAGGAAGAGCAGCAGCAGCGCGACGATCGCTGCCGTTGCGATCTGCGCGAGCTGGCTCCTGGCCCCCGACGTCTCGACCATCGCGGTCTGCGTCGGGCTGCCGTTGACGACGAAGGTGCCGGAGAGGGCCGCAACGGTGTTCGCCGCAGAGAGGCCGGCGAGATCAGCGCTCTCGTCGAGCGTCTCGCGGTGGCGTGCGGCCCAGGCACGCGCGGTCGCCGCACTCTGGGTGACGATCATGAGGAAGCACGACGCCGCCACCGGGAGCAGCGTGCCGACGTCGCGCCAGCCGACGTCCGGCAGCGCGAGCCGCGGAAGGCCCCCCGGAACGCTGCCGATCACGGGAATGCCGCGCCCCGCGAAGTCGAAAGCCGCGCTCGCTGCCAGCGCACAGGCGACGGCGAAAAGGGGGCCCGGCAGGCGAGGCGCGAAGCGACGTAGGCCGAGCACGACCGTCACGACCGTGGCCGAGAGGGCGAGGGTCGGCACGTGCACCCGATCGATCGCGTGCAGGATCTGTGCGAGCTGGCCGAGCGTGCGCTCGCTCGCGATCTCGAGGCCGAGCATTCCGCCGAGTACGGTGATGCCGACCTGGAAGCCGACACCTGTGAGAAATCCCACGAGCACCGTCTGCGAGAGAAAATCGGCGAGGAAGCCGAGCCGGAACAGGCGCGCCAGCAGCAGGCAGCCGGCCGTCAGGAGGGCGACGAGGCCGGCCAGCGCCACGTACCGCTCGCTCGCGAGGGGCGCCATCCGGGAGAGCTGGCTGGCGAGAATCGCCGCGGTGGCGGAATCCGCAGCGACGACGAGGTAGCGCGAGGAGCCGAGGGCCGCGAAGGCCACGAGCGGGAGCAGCAGCGTATAGAGCCCGGTAACGACGGGCATGCCCGCAATCCGGGCGTAGCCGAGCGCCTGCGGGACGTTCATCGCTGCGAGCGCCATCCCGGCGACGAGATCGCGCAGGGGCCCGCCGCGGCGCAGCGGAAGGATCGCCTGAAAAAGATGAGGCTGCGTCACGTTGCCGCGAGCGGACCTACGCAGGCGTACGTCGCAGCGAAAGACCGAGCATCACGAGGCTCCAGCCACCGAAGACGAGGTCGATGCCGACGAAGAGGCCGATCACCCAGAGACCCGATGCCGGCCACTGCGCGAGGATGAGACCACCGAGGATCACGTTGATGATCCCGGAGAGCACGACCCAGCCGCGGTGGGGCAGCCGGGCGCCGAGACCGGCGCCGACGCGGAACAGGCCGCCCACCAGGAAGAACGCGGCCATGAGCAGGGTGAGGGTTTCCGCACCCAGGAGCGGGCTCTGCAGCAGCAGCACACCCGTCACCACATAGAGAACGCCGACCAGCAGATCGAGCAGGAAGCCCTGCCAGGGGCGATGCGAGAAGGCGTGGAAGAGCTGCGCAACGCCAGCGAAGACGAGAAGCCAGGCGAAGACGAGGACGGAGGCCACGGTGGCGGCCACGCCCGCGGTGATGGCGGCCGTTCCGAGCAGGGCCAGCAGGATTCCGACCGCCAGGACCAAGCCCGAGCGCTCGCGAAGCTTCTCGAGGCCGAGCAGTTCGAGGGCCTTCGTGTCACTCATCGGTGTTCCCCCTCCCCATGAGCCCGCGGATCATGCAGAGCGGACCCGGAGGCGAGCATACTCGTGGCGCGGTCGGGCCGCGACGTCGCGCCCCGGCTCTGGCGCAGCTTCGGCAGAACGCCGGCCGACCGGTAGCTGTGTATGCGGCGTGCTGCCGGCGGCCCAAAATGACGAGGCCCCGGAGCGTGGTGCGCTCCGGGGCCTCTGGATTCCGCAGCGGTGCGGA
>CAYOIG010000022.1:0-2457 GCA_964403915.1 uncultured Myxococcaceae bacterium | reverse complement strand
GCGGGTCGTCGAGGGCGGCCACCTGATCGCTCTCGATCGCGACGGGCAGAGCATCACGCTCGAGCCCGGCGGTCAGCTCGAGCTATCGGGGCGCCCGTGGGTGAGCGCGCTGGCGGCGGCGGAAGAGTTCCGCGCTCACCTTGCAGCACTCCGTCGCGCCTCCGAGCCGTTCGGGGTCGCGTGGCTCGCGCTCGGCATGCAGCCGCTCCACGGCACCGCGCGTGCGCCGCGCATCCCGAAGGAGCGCTACCACAT
The DNA here is from genome assembly GCA_964403915.1 of uncultured Myxococcaceae bacterium. Taxonomy (GTDB): domain Bacteria; phylum Myxococcota_A; class UBA9160; order UBA9160; family UBA9160; genus MYXO. Next base: position 2,202 of record CAYOIG010000022.1, on the reverse strand, counting down.
CATGCGCGACTACCTGCCGTCGCATGGCGCCATGGCCCTCGACATGATGCACGTGACGGCGAGCGTGCAGGTGAGCTTCGACTTCTCGGACGAGGAGGACATGACGTCCAAGCTGCGGACGTCGCTGGCCTGCGGGCCCATCGTCTCGGCGATCTACGCGAATTCGAGTCTCGTCGAGGGCAAGCCCAGCGGCTACGTCTCGAAGCGCATGGTGGTCTGGCGTCACACCGATCCGGCCCGCTGCGGCCCGATTCCCTTCGTCTTCGACCCCGACTTCGGCTACGCGCGCTACGCGAAGTGGGCACTGGACGTCCCGATGTTCTTCATCCTGCGGGGCGAGCGCTACCTGCCGATGCACGGCAGGACCTTCCGCCAGTTCCTGCGCGACGGGCATGGCGACGAGCGCGCCACGCTCGCCGACTGGAACCGCCACCTCACCACTGTCTTCCCCGACGTCCGCATGAAGCGCGTGATCGAGGTTCGCGGGGCGGATTCCTGCCCGGCCGATCTCGCCTGCTCCGTGCCGGCGCTGTGGAAGGGTCTGCTCTACGACCGGACGGCGCGGGAGGCGGCCTTCGCGCTGATCTCCAGCTGGGGCCCGGACGAGCGGGAGGCGGCCTACGACGCCGTCGCACGTCGCGGCCTCGCCGCCGAGGCCGGCGGCCGGAAGGTGCTCGACCTGGCGCGCGAGCTCCTCGCGCTCGCCCGGGAAGGGCTCGCGAATGCGACCGACCTCCGCGGCAGTGACGGACCCGTTGGCGCCGCGGACGAGCGGTCGCTGCTGGAGCCCGTGGAGGCCCAGCTCGCGCTCGGACGCAGCCCTGGGCAGGTTCTGCTCGACGAGTGGGAGGGGGCTTTGGGCCGCGCCCCCGATCGCTTGATCCGGTACGCGCGATACTGATAGAGTCGCCCCGGGTCGCGTGCCTCCTCCGCCGGGCAAGCCGTCCGGTGCGGAGCCCCGCCGGCCCCTGGCTGGAGCAACGCCATGGCGAGCAGCATGAAGATCACCTTCACCCTCGACGAGACCGACCTCGCCTACTTCAAGGACTTGTTCCGCAAGGTCAAGAAGCATGCGGCCGTGCTCGAACGCGAGAAGGTGATTGCGGACGTGACGGGGCTGATCCAGCGCGTGCGTGCCGCGAAGCGGGTGCCGACCTTCGTGAACGACGCCATCGGAAATCTCGAGTCGCTGATCCAGATGCTCGAGGACAAGGCCTACGCGCTGCCGCCGAAGATCGCTTCCGAGATCATCGCCGGGGTCGCGTACTTCTCGAATCCGCAGGATCTCGTGCACGACTCGCTGCCGGGCCTCGGCTACCTCGACGATGCCATCATGATCAAGTTCCTCGAGGAGCAGTTCGAGCACGAGCTCGCTGGCTACAGGAAGTTCTGTCGCTTCCGGGATGGCGCCGAACAGCGTCCGTGGACCGGCGTCGCGACCGACCGTCTGCCGCGACGACTCGCCGAGAAGCGCAAGGAGATCCGGGCCGAGATCGAGAGCCGCCAGACCGCAGCGCGAGAGAAGCGCCGCGGCTTCTTCGGCTGGTAGAGCCGCAGCCCCCAGCTCGGGCCGGCGCGCGCACTCCACGATGACCTCTACCACACGGAGCCGGCTCCTCATCGTCGATGACGAGGAGGCGATTCTCGAGACGATGACGTACACGTTCGAGGACGAGTACGAGGTGATCACCGCGGCCGATCCGCGGCGCGCCCTCGAGCTGCTCGACGAGTACGCGCCCGTGGCGGCCGTGATCACCGACCAGCGCATGCCGGGCATGACGGGCGTCGAGTTCCTCGCGCGCGTCTACGAGAAGCACCCGACGACGACGAGGATCATCCTGACGGGCTTCGCCGACATGGAAGCCATCCTTCGTGCCATCAACGACGGCCATGTCTACGCCTACATCTCGAAGCCCTGGGAGCCGGATCAGCTCAAGCAGGTGGTGCGGCGCGCCGTGGACCACCACGCTCTGCAGGTCGAGAACGCGCGCCTGCTCTCCGGCCTGCGCCAGAGCAACGCCCTGCTCGAGGCCGTGATGGACCGCCTCGGCATGGGGGCGTTGGCGGTGGACGACGGTGGCGTGGTGCAGGCGGCGAACGGCCCGGCCCGCAGCCATCTCGGCATCGCCACGGACCCGCGCGGAAGGCGGCTCGCCGAGCTGCTGTCCCGGCCGGGAATGGCGCCCCTCGAGAGCGCCATCG
>CAYOIG010000021.1:0-7608 GCA_964403915.1 uncultured Myxococcaceae bacterium | reverse complement strand
GACTTGCCGGCGCCGGAGACGCCCGTCACCGCCACCAGCACGCCGAGCGGGATCTCGGCGCTCACGTCCGCGAGATTGTTCTCTCGCGCGCCGTCGAGCTTGAGGCTGCCGGTCGCCCGTCGGCGCGCGGGCGGCACCGGGATCGAGAGGCGGCCCGAGAGATAGGCGCCCGTGAGCGAGGCCTTGCAGCGGGCGAGCGATCCGGGAGTCCCGGCGTGGACGATCGTGCCCCCGGCGACTCCTGCGCCGGGACCGAAGTCGATGACGTGATCCGCGCAGCGGATCGTCTCCTCGTCGTGCTCGACCACGACCACCGTGTTACCGATGTCGCGCAGGTGTTCGAGCGTATCGAGCAGACGCCGGTTGTCGCGCTGGTGCAGGCCGATGGAGGGCTCGTCGAGGATGTAGATGACGCCCGTCAGCTCCGAGCCGACCTGGCTGGCGAGGCGGATGCGCTGCGATTCGCCGCCGGAGAGCGTCGGCCCCGCGCGATCGAGAGAGAGGTAGGAGAGGCCCACCGCGGCCAAGAAGTCCAGGCGGCTGCCGATCTCCTTCAGCAGCTCCGCTGCGATCTCGCGAGATGCCCCTTCGAGCGCGAGCTCCGCGAAGAAATGGCGCGCGCCGTCGATGGTGAGGGCCGAGAGCTCGACGATCGTCTTCTCGCCGACGCGAACCGCTGCACTCTCCGGGCGAAGGCGTGTCCCGTTGCAGGTGGTGCAGCGCGTGTCTCCGAGAAACTGCGCATACCACTTCTTCGCGCGCTCGGAGCTGGTCTCCTTGAAGCGGCGCATCAGGCGCGGAAGGGCCCCCTCCCAGCCCATCGTGAAGGTGGCGCTGCCTCCGGCCTTGCCCTTCCAGCGCACCTTGAACTCGCGCTCGCCCGCGCCGTGCAGGATCTGGTCCTGGAGCCGCTTTGGAAGGCGTCGCCACGGCACATCGAACGGAACGCCGAGCTGTCGCAGCACCTGCGTGCGCAGCGCGGACCAGCTCGACTTGGTCGAGAGGCCGCCACCCCACGGCTTCATCGCTCCCTCGTCGAGCGTGAGCGCAGGATCGGGAACGACCAGATCGGGATCGATCTCGACGCGCGAGCCGAGGCCGTTGCAGTCGTGACACATCCCTTGCGGGCTGTTGAAGGAGAAGCCCTGCGGCGTGAGCTCGGGGAAGGAGAGCCCGCAGGGCGCGCAGGCGAGCTTCTCGGAGTAGATGCGCTCGCCGCCGCCGGCTCCTTCGGTGACCGCGATGAGGCTGCCGCCGCCCACGCGAAGCGCCGTCTCGACCGAGCCCGTGAGGCGCGCTTCGAGGCCGGGCTTCAGCACCAGCCGGTCGACCACCGCCTCGACCATGTGCTTGCGGCGTTTGTCGAGGGCGTCGAGGCCCTCGCTCTCGCGGATCTCGCCGTCCACTCGAAGGCGTACGAAGCCCTGCCGCCGCGCATCTTCCAGCAGCTCGCGGTGCTCGCCCTTGCGGTTCACGAGCAGCGGCGCGAGCAGCCACAGACGCGCTCCCTCGGCCAGGGCGCCCAGCTCGCGGGCGATCTGCTCGGCGGTCTGGCCCTGCACGCGACGGCCGCAGCGGTGGCAGTGCTGGATGCCGATGCGCGCATACAGCACGCGCAGATAATCGGAGATCTCCGTGATGGTGCCGACGGTGGAGCGCGGGTTGGTTCCCGTCGTCTTCTGCTCGATCGAGATCGTCGGCGAGAGACCCCGGATGGTGTCGTAGCGCGGCTTCTCCATCTGTCCGAGAAACTGCCGCGCGTAGGCCGAGAGCGACTCGACGTAGCGCCTCTGCCCCTCGGCGTAGAGCGTGTCGAAGGCGAGCGACGACTTCCCGGAGCCCGACACCCCCGTCAACACCACCAGCTTCTTCTTGGGGATGCGGACGTCGACGGAGCGCAGGTTGTGCTCGCGCGCTCCACGGATCAGGACGTGATCGAGCTCCATGGGGGTAGGGCGAGGATATCAGAGGGCGTGCAACAGGCCGGGAACCCTGGCGACCTGGGAAAAATTCTTCCTGTCGCGGGAAAGACGGTTCCGTTCCCGGCCGCCGTGGCCCGGCACCCCGATTGCGAGACCCTTGAACTGAAACATGTTTCATTTATCCGGCAGATCGGCATGCAGATTGCAAATGTGCGGCATCGGGCTCGAAACCTTCGGGAAGGGGTGCCGCGATGCCGGGATTTCGTTTCGTTCTGGGTCTTGCGCTGGCCGGGCTCGTAACCGGACAGGCCAGTGCTCTCTCGCTCTCCGGGCTGTCGATGACGAACCTCACGGGCGGAGTCTGGGGAGACGGCATCGCGCCCGAGCCCGACTGCCCGAGCGTCGCGCCCTTCTGCCCCGGCCAGAGCTTCAGTGACAGCTCGTCGGGCATTGCGCCGAACGGCTGGAACGAGTGGCAGAGCACGACTTCCCCGACGGCCGGGGTGACGACGTTCTCGACTCGCTTCGCGAACAGCCTTGCCTCGCAGTCGCAGACCGTGATCAACACCGCCCTGCACTACGACGCCAACCACAGCATCACCTTCACCGTCAATCACACCGGGAGCTGGTGGCTCTATCTGAACGTCAGCCGCGTGGCGCAGCTCGTGGTGCAGGACGGTTCGGGGATCGGCACGGGCGCCGGCTCGATCAGCGTCTCGGCCCTCACGACGACGGTGGGGGGCGGCACGCTCTCGAGCGGGAGCCTCGATCTCGGCGCGGGGGGGCAGGGCAGTGACGGCAGCTCCCTTCTCAGTCAGAGCACGGCGGGTGTCGTCACGGGCTCGGGCAACGCGACGGTCACGCTCACGCTGGGCTTCGACATCGACACCTACACGGCGGGTCAGGTCTTCGGTAGCGGCGATGCCGTCTGCTATCGGGGCGGCGCCTCCTTCTACGGCAACACGGATTGTTCGAGCGGCAGCACGAGCGCGCAGGGTGTCTTCGTGAGCGGCACGCTCGTGCCCGAGCCCGGGACGCTCGCGCTGCTCGGGGCTGGCCTCGTCGCGCTCGGCGCAGCTCGGCGGCGGGCGGCGTAGCGCGCGGACGCAGCGCGACCGGGCCCCGCCGCCCGACTGGTCCTACGCCGGCCGGGGCCGGAGCATCTCGGCGATCCGGTCCGAGAACTGCGCGAGACGCTCCGCGAACGGGTAGTCGGGGTCGTTGAGCCAGCCGATCAGGGCGGTGTTGAGGATGCCGATCACCAGCTCGGCGAGCAGGGCCGCGTCGAGATCTCGGCGTACGTCGCCGGCGGCCTGGCCCTCGCGCACGATCGTGGTGAAGGGCTCTCGGACGCTCGCGAGATAGGGCAGCGCGGTGCCGGGGCCCGAGGCCGTGCGGAGCAGCTCGAGCAGCACCTCCCGTGCGAGCCCTTCGGTGGCGCCGAGGGCACGGAGCGCCTGCGTCGCGAAGCGACGGATGCGCTGCTCGGCCGTCCCGCGCGTCAGGAGCTCCTGCTTCAGCATCGCCTCGAGGTGCGCCGAGACTTCGCCCGTCATCTCGCGCAGCACGGAGCCCTTGCTCTGGAAGTGGTTGAAGAACGTGGTCTGCGCAACGTCCGCGACCTCGGCGATCTGCTCCACCGTGGTGGCGGCGTAGCCGCGCTCGAGGAAGAGCTGGCGCGCGGCCTCGTAGATTCGCTCGCGGCGCGCGCGCTTCTTGCGTTCCCGGCGTCCCTCGGGCTCGGTCACCCGACCTTCTCCACCTCGATGCCGGCGCCGCGCGGATTGTGCCCGGGCGATCCGTAGTACATGCGGTAGTGGAGCTGCCCGTAGCCTCCCGCCAGGTGAAGTGGCTTCCACGGTGCGGCGACCGGTGCCTGCTGGCCCTGCCAGTTCTTGAACTGGAAAGGCTCCCAGGCGTGGTAGAGCTGAACCATTCCCGGCTGCATCCGCGCGCCCGGCCGCACGCGCGCCTCGAAGGCGCCGTGCTCGTTGAAGACGCGGATGCGGTCGTGGTCGGCCAGCCCGCGTGCCGCCATGTCGGCGGGGTGCATCCACACGGCCGGCTCTCCGCGCTGCAGGCGCAGCAGCATCTTCTGATCCCGCGAGATGGCATGGATGCTCCAGCGCGTGTGTCCGCTGGTGAGGCGCAGCGGCTTCCCACTGAGCATCCCGGGAGAGTCCTTGTGTACGGGCAGAGACTCGCCGCCTGCGACGAACCATGGATGATCGATCAGGAACTGCATCCGGCCGCTGAGCGTGGGCCAGCGCAGCTTGTCCTCGCGGAACCAGCGATACGGCGTGAACGTATCGCCGGGCTCGAACGTGCTGCACGCCTGGTTGACGAGGGTGTAGGTGCCCTCCTTCACCACCGGCACCGCGCCGAGCGCCAGCGCCTGGTCGATGCCGATGTTGCCCACCACGTCGCTGTGCCGGAAGATGCGGTCCATCACCGGGCGCACGTTCATGGGGTCGAGCTCGCCGTTCATGGACCAATCGTCGAAGACCTTGGTGAGGTCGAGCGGGCGCCCCTTCGGCCCCTTCACGAGTGCCGTGAGGCCGCGCGCTCGGGCGCGCTCGGAGACGCGCCGGGCCAGCGTGCCGAAGACTTCGTAGTCGAACTTCGACTCGCCGAGGGGCGGCGTCGCCGGCTCGCTGACGACGATGTACGGCATGGACGAGACGCCGTACTTGATGCCGTACTTCTCGTAGTAGACGGCCACCGGCAGCACGATGTCGGCGTGAAGCGTGCTCGTGCTCCAGCGGAAGTTCGTCGACACGATGAGGTCGAGCTTCGGCCACAGATGCTCCTTCGCCGTCTGGGGCGAGGGCCAGCGGCGGAGCGGGTTCGAGCCCGAGAAGATGAAGACGCGGGGCCGCGTGCCCGGCGGCGGATGGACCGGCACCCAGCCCTTCTCGAGGGCTTCCTTCATGTACTGCGACACCGGGCCCTGCATGGCAGGATCCTGGTGCTCGGGCCGGTTCCAGACCTCGTCGTATCCGGCGTGGTGGTAGAGAAACGGCATCAGTGGCGTGATGGGGAAGTGGTTGCTGTAGTCGGTGTAGACCTTCTCCCAGTCGGTCGGCCCAAGACCACGGCCGAGGCCCTTGGCAGCGAGCTTCAGGATCTCGGTGATGGGCGGCCGGTACGTGGTGGCGCCGCCGAGCTCGTCGGCCCCCTTCATCTCCCACCACGAGGCCACCCGTAGGCCGCCGCCCTTCTTCCCCTGGTTGCCGGTGATGGCCATCAGGAGCGCCATGGCGCGCTGGAACAGGTCGCTGTGGTAGTTCTTGCAGGCGCCCCAGGAGGCGTAGATCATCGCAGCGGGCGCCTTGGCGAGGCCACGCGCGAAGCGCTCGACCACCGACGCCTTCACGCCCGTCACCGCCTCTTGCTTGGCCGGGGTGTAGGCCTGCGCGAGGTGCTCGCGCAGCACCTGGAAGAGGGGCCGCACGAAGGCCTTCGAGCCATCGGCCAGCGTCACCTCCCAGCGGCCGTCGAGGGCCGGCCGAACGTCGCCGAGCGCCAGCCGATGGGAGCCTTCGCCCTGGGAGCCGGGGGCCGCAACGACCTTTCCGGCGACTTCGTCCCAGACGTACAGGAGGTCGTCCTTTCCGCCCGCGCGCAGATCCGATTCGCGCAGATAGCGGCCGGTGTCGGTGCGGACGAGGAAGGGCAGGTCGGTCTGCTCGCGGACGGCCTCGTCGTCGTACAGGCCCTCTTCGAGGATCACCTGCGCCGCCGCGAGGCCGAAGGCCGCGTCGGTCTCGTGCTTCACCGGAACCCAGAAATCGGAGTGGATGGAGCTCGCCGACAGATCCGGCGAGATGACGACGACGGTCGCGCCGCGGTAGCGCGCTTCGTTCACGAAGTGCACGTCAGGAATTCGGGTGTAGGTGGGGTTGGCGACCCAGAGCACGATGAAATCCGAGAGGAACCAGTCATCGGTGGTGCCGTCGGCGTTGTACATGCCGAAGGTCTCGACAAGGCCGTTCGGCATGTCGCCGACGCCCGCCCAGGAGTCGAGCAGCGTCGTCCCCATGGCGGTGTTCCAGCGCATCTCGGCGGAGGAGTCTGGGCTGTAGTCGCAGTTCGTGGTGCCGTGGTCGTGAATTATGGTTTCGGTGCCGGCCTCGAGCGCGGCGTCGATGCAGGCGTCGGCGATCTCGTCGTAGGCCTCGTCCCAGGTGATCCGCTTCCATTTGCCTTCGCCGCGTGCACCCGCGCGCTTCATCGGGTGCAGGACGCGCGACTCGCCGAGGTGAAGGTCGCTGTGGCAGGCGCCCTTCTGGCAGCCGCGCGGGTTGAAGTCGGGAACGTCCGAGCGCGACTGCCCATAGACGGCGTTCTGCTCCTCGCGCCAGACGACGTTGTCCTTGACGTAGAGATTCCAGGAGCAGGCGGAGAAGCAGTTGGCGCGGTTGTGGGTTCCTTTGACGACGCGGTCCCACTTCCACTGCGCGCGGTAGGTGTCGGTCCAGTCACCGTACGAGATGGGCTGCGCGGCCGAGGTCGGCACGGCCGGGTAGGTGAGGGCCGTCTTCGGCCGCAGCTTGTAGAGCCCGAGCGTGAGACCGGCCGCCCCCACGCCCGCGCCGATCAGGAAACCCCGCCGCGAAATCCCCATGCGCCCGTCCTCCTGCCCCGGACCAGGCAACCCGGGGTCTAGTATGAACTTGGACCAGACTCCAAGATCATATCAAACCCCGCGCGAAAGGGGCCGGGATCTTCTCCGAAGCGCGGCGAGCTGCCCCGCCCGGAGGGTCGCGGCTCGCGTTCCCGATGCCATGCTCGGCTTTCGCGTCGCGAGTGTCCCCGAGCCCTCTACGGCCCTGCTGGTGCTGACGGGCCTCGGCAGCCTCGCGCTGCGGCAACGCAGCCGCGGGTAGCCCACCACCGATCCCCGCTCGTCCTGCTCAACGCTCGGGCTGGTACTCGCGCACCCGGCCGGGCTGCACGACCCATAGCCTCCCCGAGAGACCATCGGCCGGGAGCGCCTCGGCAAGCGTCTCGAGGACGTCCTGAAGCTCCGCCTCGCCCGGTCTCGGCGGAAGGCGAAGCACGACGATCCCGGCGTAGCGGGCGGGATCGAAGCGGAGCGGGTTGCCGAAATCGAGATCGAGCGTGATGAGGCAGCGCCCCTCCTGGCGACATGCTTCGATCAGCGCTGCGTCCGGCGAAGAGCACATGCCCTGCGCCGAGACGGTGGCGACATCGTGCCCCGCAGCGCGAAGGCGGTGTGCGCCACGTTCGCCGAGGTTCTCATCAAGCTTCAGCCTCAATCGCGCTGGCCGGTGGCCGTGTCGAAGTAGCGCTCGCGTGCCATCTCGGCGCCGTAGGCGATGCAGGCGAGGATGTCCGCCTCTTCGAGGCCCGGGTAATCGTCCAGGAGCTGGGGGACACTTGCGCCTCCCGCCAGCCGATCGAGGATCAAAGAGACCCAGATTCGGTGGCCTCGGATGCAGGGCTTTCCGAAGCAGATCTCGGGATCGATCGAGATCCTGGCGAGCAGCTCTTCTCGTCTCATGATGCTCCCGACGGCCGGCGGCCGGTCCGGCAGCCTCTGCCACGCCGAATCGTACCGCTTCAGCGGCACCGATCACGCAGCGATCGACGCGCCTCATGCCGCCGCGGGTAGCCCTCGGCACGTGAGCTCTCGCGCCCTCTCTGGGCCTTTTCTTCTCCG
>CAYOIG010000020.1:0-7413 GCA_964403915.1 uncultured Myxococcaceae bacterium | reverse complement strand
ATTCTGATCACCACCAACAAGGGCATCGCCGACTGGCCCGCCGTGCTCGCCGGCGACGAAGTGCTCGCGACGGCAATCCTCGATCGCCTGCTCCACCGCTGCCATGTGCTCAACATCAGCGGCCGCAGCTACCGGCTACGCGAACTCGAACGAGCGACCGGATCAGGCGCCCGAGGCTGAGGGACCGGGGGGGACGGGGGCTCCGCCCCCGGACCCCCGGTTGAATCTGTGAGCGAAACGATGAAGACGGGAGGTGCGGAAAAGAAGATGTCCTCTTAACGCGGAAAAGAAGATGTCCCTGGACACATGCTGCGCTCGCCCCTTCTCGGCCTGCGCTGCCTCGACGAGGTGGATGATCTTCGAGAGCGTGCTGTCGGCGAAGGCCGCGGTGGCTTCGATCTCGAGCGCGCCCTGCTCGTTCAACGTGGCCGCGAAGACGGAGTCGCCCTCACGCTTCTCGACGGGCGTGGATTCTCCCGTCACGGCCGCTTCGTTGACACTCGACGTGCCACGCCGCACGACGCCGTCCGTCGGGATCGATTCACCAGGCCGCACGAGGAAGCAATCGCCCTTTGCGAGCTGGGCAGCCGGGATCACCTCCTCGCCGCCGTTGCGGAGCCGGCACGCTTGCTTGGGCGCCAGGTCGAGGAGCGAGCGGATCGCCGAGCGCGTACGCGCGTAGGTGTACTCCTCGAGGCCCTCGGCGGCGGCGTAGAGGAAGCAGAGGAACGCCGCCTCGTCCCAGAGCCCGAGCGCGGCGGAGCCGCCCGCCGCAGCGAGCATCAGGATGTCGATGCCGACCGCGCGCTCGCGAACCAGCTCCTCGAGACCCTCGCGGGCCCAGTGATACGCACCGAGCGGGATCGCGACGAGGTAGAAGGCGACCTCCGTCCGCTCGCCGATCCAGCCTCCGTGCGCGAGCGCGAACCCGACCCCGGTGAGCGCGCCCGAGAGGAGGGCCATCCGCAGGATCGGGTAGCGCCACCACGGACCGTCGAAGCCGTCGTGCGCGCTCACAGCGCGAAGTCCTCGGGTGGGGCCGCGGGGCGCTCGGCCGGCGTGAACAGGCGATAGAGCGCCGGCAGCACCATGAGCGTCAGCGCCGTGCTGGTGATGAGCCCGCCGATCACCACCGTTGCGAGCGGGCGCTGCACCTCGGCGCCCGTTCCGGTGGCGAGCGCCATCGGCACGAAGCCGAGCGAGGCGACGAGCGCGGTCATGAGCACCGGGCGCAGGCGCGTGAGCGCGCCCTCCCGAGTGGCGTCCTCGACCGAGCGCCCCTGCTCGCGTAGCTCGTTGATGAAGCTCACCATCACGAGGCCGTTCAAGACGGCGACGCCCGAGAGTGCGATGAAGCCCACCGCGGCCGAGATCGAGAACGGCATGTCGCGCAGCCAGAGCGTCGCGATCCCGCCGGAGAGCGCGAGCGGAACGCCCGTGAAGACCATCGCCGCGTAGCGGACGGAGCGCAGCGTCGAGTATAGCAGCACGAGGATCACGACAAGGCAGATCGGGACGACGACCGCGAGGCGCTGCTTCGCCGCGACGAGGCTCTCGAACTGCCCGCCCCACTCGAGCCAGGCGCCGGAGGGAAGCTTCACCTCGCGCGCGATGCGCGACTGGGCCTCCTCCACGAACGACCCGATGTCGCGGCCGCGCACGTTCGCCTGCACCACGATGCGGCGCTTGCCGTTTTCGCGGCTCACCTGGTTCGGCCCCTCGACGAGGCGGACGTCGGCGAGGGTGTCGAGCGGCAGGAACGCAAAGCGCGCAGGCACCTCCTCGCCGCCGGCGGTGGGCTCGAACTCGCCCGGTTCGTTGGGCAGCGGGACCGGGAGCTTTCGCAGCGTTCGGATGTCGCGCCGGAAGGCGTCGGGCAGCCGCACGAGGATGTCGAAGCGCCGGTCGCCCTCGAAGACCTGCCCCGCCTCGCGGCCGCCGACCGCGATCGAGACGACGTCCTGCACGTCGGAGACCGTGAGCCCGTAGCGCGCGATCGCGCTGCGGTTCACGTCGACGCTCAGAACCGGAAGGCCCTTGATCTGCTCCGCGCGCACGTCGGCCGAGCCGCTCGTCGCCTGGAGGATCGACGCGATCTTCTCCGCGGCGGGGAGCAGCGTGTCGAAGTCGTCGCCGAACACCTTGACGGCGACGTCACCGCGCACGCCCGCGATCAGCTCGTTGAAGCGCATCTGGATCGGCTGCGTGAACTCGTAGTTGTTGCCGAGCAGCTGCTCGATTTGCTTCTCGATCCGAAGACGGAGGTCCTCCTTCGTGTCGGAGGGGTTTGGCCACTCCTCGCGCGGCTTCAGGATCACGAAGGAGTCCGACACGTTGACCGGCATCGGGTCGGCGGCCATCTCGGCCGTCCCCGTCTTCGAGAAGACGAACGCAACCTCGGGGAGCGTCGCGATCGCGCGCTCGACGCCGAACTGCATCTCGGTGCTCTGCGTGAGACCCGTGCTCGGGATGCGGATCGCTTGAACGGCGAAGTCGAGCTCGGAAAGCGTCGGCGCGAATTCCTGGCCGAGCCGCGCGAAGAGGAGCAGCGACGCGACGAACGCGCCCGCGGCGGCGCCGACTACCGGCACGCGCCGGCGCAGCGCCCAGTCGAGGGCTGGTGCGTAGACGCGCTTGGCCCGCGCGATGAGCCAGTTCTCCGTCTCCTCGACCTTCCCGGTGATGCAGAGCGCAACCATCGCGGGAATGAACGTGAGCGAAAGCGCAAAGGCGGCGACGAGGGCGAAGATCACCGTCATCGCCATCGGGCGGAACATCTTTCCCTCGACGCCCGTGAGAAAAAGGATCGGGATGTAGACGGTGATGATGATGGCGCCGCCGTAGACGGCCGAGCCGAGCACCTGCTTGCTGCCGGCGAGCGTCACGGCCATGCGCTCCGCGAGCGTGAGCTTGCGGCCGACCTCATGCTGCTTCTCGGCGAGAAGCCGCAGGCAGTTCTCCACGATGATGACGGCGCCGTCGACGATCAGGCCGAAGTCGATCGCGCCGAGGCTCATCAGGTTTCCGCTCGTGCGCGTCTGCACCATGGCCGTCGCCGTGAGGAGCATCGACAGCGGGATCGCGAGCGCGGTGATGAGGGCGGCGCGAAGGTTCCCCAGCAGGAGGAAGAGGACCACGATCACGAGCACTGCGCCCTCGACGAGGTTCCGCTGCACGGTGGCGATCGTGGCGTCGACGAGGGCGGTGCGGTTCAGGACCGTCTTCGCGCGGATCCCGGGCGGGAGCGTCCGGTTCACCTCGGCCATCTTCTGGTCGACCGCATCGGCGATAGCGCGGCTGTTCTCGCCGATCAGCATGAGCGCGGTGCCCACCACGACCTCGGTCCCGTTCTCGCTCGCGCTGCCCGTGCGCAGCTCGCGCTCGATGCCGACCCAGGCGACGTCGCGCACGTAGATGGGCGTGCCGCGCCGCTCGCCGACCACGATCGACGCGATCTGCGAGGCGCGCTCGACGCGGCCGGTAGCGCGCACGAGGTAGGCCTCGCCGCGATCCTCGATGTACCCCGCCCCCGTGCTGCGGTTGTTCTTCTCGAGCGCCTCGAGGACGTCGTTGAAGGTGAGCCCGTGCGCCACAAGTCGGCGTGGATCGGGCTGCACGTGGTACTGCTTCACGTAGCCGCCGATCGCGTCGACGCCGGCGACACCCTTCACCGACTTCACTTGCGGCCGGATGATCCAGTCCTGCACGGTGCGCAGGTAGGACGCCTTCTCTACGGCGGTGCGGAGGTGCTCGCCCTCGGGTGTCAGGTACGAACCGTCCGGCTGCGGCCCAGGGCCCGCCTCGCGCTCGGCGCCGGCCTCCGGCGTCTCGTACTCGACGGTCCACATGTAGATCTCGCCGAGGCCGGTCGAGATCGCGCCCATGCGCGGGTCGGCCTCGGAAGGCAGGCTCTCGCGCACCTCGCCGATGCGCTCGGCCACCTGCTGGCGAGCGAAGTAGATGCTGACGTCGTCCTCGAACACGGCCGTGATCTGCGAGAAGCCGTTGCGCGAAAGCGAGCGCGTGTAGGAGAGGCCGGGGATGCCCGCGAGCGCCGTCTCGATCGGGAAGGTCACCTGTTTCTCGACCTCGACGGGCGAGAGCGAGGGGACGACGGTGTTCACCTGCACCTGGTTGTTCGTGATGTCGGGGACGGCGTCGATCGGGAGCCGCCCGAGCGAGTAGATGCCGATCGCCCCGAGCACCGCGACGGCGAAGACCACGGCGCCGCGGCGGCGGATCGAGAAGCCAATGAGTCGTTCCAGCATCGTGGCTTCCTTCTAGTGCTCGTGCTCGGCTTCCGACTTCGCGAGCTCGGCCTTGAGCAGGAACGTGTTGGCGACGGCGAAGCGCTCGCCGGCGGCGAGCCCCGTGAGCACTTCGACGCGGCTCTCGCCCTCGCGCCCGAGCGTGACGGGGCGCGGCGCGAAGCCCGCAGGCGTCTCGACGAAGACCACGGGACGCCCCTCGAGGCTCTGGATCGCATCGCGCGGCACCGCGACGGCCGCCTCGGCGGAGTCGAGCGTGTGCGCGGTGACGAACATGCCCGGCAGGAACTTGCGCTCAGGGTTCTCGAGCACGACGCGCGCCGTCGCGGTACGCGTCACTTGATCGACCGCAGGGGTCAGGTACGTGATCGCACCCTCGGCGTCGGGACCTTCGTTCACCGCGTGGATGCGCACGCGCTGTCCCATCTCGATGCGGCCCAGATCCTTCTGGTAGACGGAGAGGTCGACCCAGACAGTGCTGAGGTCGGCGACCACGAAGGCCTGCTTCTCGCGGTCGACCGCCTCGCCTCGCGTCAGGTGCTTCGCCAGCACGACTCCGTCGATGGCGGTCTTCAAGGTGTACGGAGCCAGGCTGTCGCTGCTCTCGACCACGGCGAGGACGTCGCCCGCCTTCACGAGCTCGCCCGCGTTCTTGCGCACCTCGCGAACGATTCCGGGAAAGCGCGGCGTGATGTGCGCGAGCCGGTCGCCATTCGGGTGCACCTCGCCGAGCAGCTCCGTGCCCGAGTCGATCGCGCCGGGACCGGCGGCGGCGATCTCGATGCCCGCCGCGGCGAGCTGCTCGGCCGTGAGCACGACCGCCTCGCGCGCCTCCTCCCCGTGCTCGCCCTCGCCTGCCTCCGCGTGCCCGTGCTCGTCGGCCTCGTCCCCATGGTCGTCGGCGTGCTCTTCCGTGTGCGGCTTGCCCGCTTCGGATTTTTCGTCGCCCTTGCCGCACGCGAGCGGAGCGGCGAGTGCGGCGACCAACGCGAGAGGCGTCACGACTTGCGGAAATGCTCGTTTCACGGTGTCGATCTCCCTGAGAGCTCGGCGAGCGGCGTCCCGGTGAGACGCTCGAGGTCGGTCGCCGCGAGGTGGAAGGCCACGAGCGCACCGAGCAGCTCGCGGCGCGCGTCGAAGAGCGTGCGCTCGGCGTCGAGCACCTCGACGTAGCGGAAGAGCCCGGTCGCGTAGCCGCGGCGCGTCTCGCGGAAGACGCGCTCGGCGCGCGGAATGATCTGGTCGCGGAGCGCCGTGACCTCGCCGTGGGCAACGGAGAGCTCCTGATACGTCGCGACGAGCCCGGAGCGCACCGACACGTCGGCCAGGCGCCGCTCGGCCTGCGCCCGCGCGAGGCGATGGCGCGCGTCGAGAAGGTCTCCGCGATTGCGATCGAAGAGCGGGAGCGGGACGCTGACGCCCGCGACGAGGCCGGTGTCGCTTCCCTCGGCGTAGTGACGGCCGCCGAACGAGACCGTGACGTCGGGGATGCGCCGCGCACGCTCCAGCGCGATCGCAGCCTCGCGCTGTGCAATCTCGGCGTTCCACCGCGCGAGATCGGGGCTCTCGGGGGCCGCGGCGAGGAGCGCGGGCAGCGCGGGCGGAGAAGGCACCGCCCCGAGGTCCCCTACCACCCGCTCGAAGGTCGCCTCGGGCTGGCCCCAGGTGGCTGCGAGGAGGGCGTGCGCGGTCTCGAGCTCCTTTGCGCTGCGCACGGCTTCGAGCTGGACGCGCTCCAGGTTCACGCGCGCGCGCTCCTCTTCGACGGGGGACACCGCGCCCGCGCGAACCGTCGAAGCGACGGACCGCAGGGTCTCCTGCGCGAGCACCTCGAGGTCGCGAGCGAGCTTCTGGCGGTCCTGGAGCGCGAGCACGGCGACGAAGGCCTTCGCCGTGTCCGTGAGGACGGCAATCCGCCGCGTCTCGAAGTCCCAGCCCGCAAGCGTGCGCTCGCGCTCGGCGAGGTTCACGCGCGCGGTGCGCTTCCCGCCGAGCTCAACGAGCTGGCCGAGGCTCAGCGTCGTCTGGGCGCTGTCGAAACTGCTCCGATCTCCGCTTCCCGCAAAATCTTCGAGCTCGATCGCGAGCACAGGATTGGGCCGCGCGGCCGCCTGGATCG
The DNA here is from genome assembly GCA_964403915.1 of uncultured Myxococcaceae bacterium. Classification (GTDB taxonomy): domain Bacteria; phylum Myxococcota_A; class UBA9160; order UBA9160; family UBA9160; genus MYXO. The sequence continues at coordinate 1,026 of CAYOIG010000020.1, read as the reverse complement.
CCTGCGCCTCGCGCGAGCGAATGTCGTAGGAGAACGCGGCGAGCTCGGGGCTGCTCGCGAGCGAGGCCGCGATCGCGTCGCGGAGCGAGATCTCCCCCGTGAGAGCCGGCGCCGCGGCGAGCGGCCGGTCGGGATCTTGCGAAGCCTCGAACGCCCCGTGCTCGCGCCCAAGCGGGCGCGGCGGCACGGCGTCGTCCGCGCGCGCGGGCAGCGCGGGAGCGCCGAAGCAGGCCGCTCCGAAAGAGAGGGCGCATAGCATCCGCCCGAGTCGACTCATCGCATCGTCCGATCCGGCCGCGGCCGCACGTCGGCCGGGCCGCAGAAGGGCCCCAGCGGGATTGCGCACCTGCGCAACCCGGAACCGCCGCCGCGAGCTCAGCGCGGCAGCGTGCGTGGGGCGATCAGACGAGGAGGACGATCGTCCGCTGCGCCTCGAGTGTCTGGCTCAGGAAGCTCGGCGCGCGCGCACGAGTGAGCGTGGGCGCGCTGGCACGAGGCGTCGGTGCGGGGATCAGCGCGGCGAGTGCGAGCGGCGCCGCGAACTCGGGATCGATGCTCGAACGAATTGCCGTCTGAGTGAGAGCGATATCGCTGCACGCTTCGACGGGCGGCGCGCCGAGGGCGTTGCCCTCTCGCAGCGGGACCCCGCACGGTGTCGTCTCGACGGCGGTCTCGATCGCGATGTGACCGTTCTCGCCGACGCAGAGGACGAGGCCATTAGGTGCTGCGAGAGCGCCAACGAGCGCGAGCAGGCACAGAAGGAGCCCAAGCGCTCGCTCGTGTCGACTGCTCGGCATGACCCTCCTCTCGTGAAGCGCCGCTGTGGATCGGCCAACCAGGTCGGCGCCTTGAGAAGCCCGATGCGCGCCGCAGAGGAGTACGGCGTCGCCCTCGGGCGCGCCAGTCCCTGGGCCCTGACCCCGCACCGAGCCCTGCCCCCTCCCGCCGGGACAGGCACGAGCGGTGCAGCGGCCAACCTCCTTGAGTGTGCCTCCGCGCTCCCCTCCCCTCTGCCTCCTGGTGTCG
>CAYOIG010000019.1:0-2620 GCA_964403915.1 uncultured Myxococcaceae bacterium | reverse complement strand
CGGCTTGTGCAGGAGCGCGCGCGCGAAGGCGACCCGCTGCTGCTCGCCCGGCGAGAGCCGCTGCTCCCAGTGGTCCGGCTCGTCGAGGCGCTCGACCAGGTGCGTGAGCCGGCACTCGGCCAGCCAGCGGCCGACCTCGGTGTCGGGGAACGTGCCCTCGGCCGAGGGGTACGAGACCGCGCCGCGCAGGCTGCCGATCGGAAGATACGGCTTCTGCGGCAGGAAGAGACACTTCGCTGTGTCGGGCCGCTCGATGCGCCCGCTGCCGAACGGCCAGATCCCCGCGAGCGCGCGGAACAGCGTGCTCTTGCCGCAGCCCGACGGACCCGACACCAGCACCGCCTCGCCGCGCATCAGCTTCGCATCCACCGCGTGAAGCAGGGTCTCCCCGCCGGGCAGCGCCAGCGTGAGCTCCTGCAACACCACGCCGTCCGCGTCCGTCGGGTCGAGCTCGATCCCGCCGCCCGTGTGAGCTTGCGCATGCATCGTGCCGAGCGCGGCCCTGAAGGTGATCAAGCGGTCGACGGTCGCCTTCCAGTCCGCGAGCTCGATGTACGCCCCGACGAAGAACGAGAGCGCGTCCTGCACCCGGCCGAAGGCCTGCGCCGTCTGCGTCAGCGCGCCGAACGTGATCTCCTTCGCGAAGTAGCGCGGCGCGGCGACCAGGTACGGGAAGAGCACGGCCGCCTGATCGAAGCCGACCGTGAACGCGCGCAGCTTCTTCTGCCGGCGCATGATCTCCCACCAATTGCGCCACACGCTTCCGAAGCGGTCGCTGAGCCGTCGCGCTTCGTCGGCCTCGCCGCGGTAGAGCGCGATCCCCTCGGAGCTCTCGCGCACGCGCACGAGCCCGAAGCGGAAGTCGGCCTCGTAGCGCTGCTGGTCGAAGTTGAGCCGCGGCAGCGGCTTCCCGATCCAGTGCGTGAGCCAGGTGCCGACGATCGAATAGCCGAGCGCCGCCCAGACCATGAAGCCCGGCAGCGCGAGCGGAATGCCCACGACCGTGAACGACCAGGTGCCCGACAGCGTCCACAGGATCGCCACGAACGAGCCCAGCGTCACGATCTGCCGCAGCATGCCCAGCGACAGCGTCAGGCTCTGGTCGACGAACAGCCGCAGGTCGTCCGCGATGCGCTGGTCGGGGTTGTCCGTGCCCGAATCCGCAAGCCGCATGCGGTAGTAGGCGCGATCCTCGAACCAGTCGCCGATGTACCGATCCGTCAGCCAACGGCGCCAGCGAATCTGCAACATCTGCTGGAGGTAGGCGCTGTAGACCGCTGCCGTGATGAAGATCGTGGCCAGAATCGCGAAGCGGAGGATCAGCGGGCCGAAGGACGCCTCCTCGTAGGCCTGGAACATGTCGAAGAACTCGCGGTTCCAGGTGTTCAGCTGAACCAACAGATAGACCTGGCCGAGGCTCAACGACACGACCACGAGCAGCAGCCCTCGCGCGGCCCAGCGCTCCTCCGAGCTCCAGTAGGGGGCGGCGAGCGTCCAGAAGTCACGCAGGAAGGCACGCAGCTTTGCGGTCATCGACTCTCCATTCGGGCGGACGCGAGAACTTATCGAGCGCCCGCCGTCCCGACAGGCGGACACACTCTTCGGAATGCGCAGCGAGGCCCGGCTTTGCGCGCGCGCGGACTTCCACGCCGCTCCGCACGAGTCGGACTACAATGCCCGGCGGAGGATTCGCCGACATGCGCTGGGAAGGGGAACGCGAGAGCGACCGCGTAGAGGACCGCCGACGCATGACCCCGGTGCGAGGCGGTCTGGCGCTCGGAGGCACGGGCATTCTCCTGGTGCTGCTCTTCTCCATGCTGACCGGAGCCGATCCGGCGCAGCTGATCGAAGTGGCCAACAGCGTCCAGGTCGGTGCAGGACAAGGCGCTCCCGAGCCGGGGCCGATGGGTGCGCCGGCGGACGCGGGCGGGCGCTTCGCGGCGGTCGTGCTCGGCTCGACCGAGGACGTGTGGACGGGGCTCCTTGCCAATCGCGGCGCGCGCGACGAGCCGCCGCGGCTGGTGCTCTTCTCGGGCGCGGTGCAATCCGCCTGCGGCTTCGCCGAAGCCGCGGTCGGGCCGTTCTACTGTCCCGCGGATTCGCAGGTCTACCTCGACCTCACGTTCTTCGACGAGCTCGCGCAGCGCTTCGGCGCGCCCGGCGAGTTCGCGCGCGCCTACGTGATCGCCCACGAGATCGGCCACCACGTGCAGAATCAGCTCGGCATCTCGAGTCAGGTGTCGGGCATGCAGCGGCGGCTCTCGCGCGAGCAGGCCAACGAGCTCTCGGTTCGCCTGGAGCTGCAGGCGGACTGCTTCGCCGGCGTCTGGGGGAACATCGCGAACCGCGAGCGCGACTGGCTCGAGCCCGGGGACGTCGAGCAGGGCCTCGCGGCGGCGGCGGCGATCGGCGACGACACGCTCCAGCGTCGTGCCGGCGGCGCGGTCCAGCCCGAGAGCTGGACGCACGGGTCCTCGCAGATGCGCGGCCGCTGGCTGCGCCGCGGGCTCGACTCGGGCGACATCGAGGCCTGCGACACGTTCTCGGCGCAAGCGCTCTAGAAGCCGCGGCCCTCTTCCGCGCAGCGCGGTCTCCGCGGAGGGGCGATCCCATTCCACGC
>CAYOIG010000018.1:0-7947 GCA_964403915.1 uncultured Myxococcaceae bacterium | reverse complement strand
GCGACACGCTGTTTTTCTGAGCTTGGAGGGGAGGAGCCCCTCGTGGACGGCACGCTCACGATCGTGCTCCCGGGGCGCTCGCGGCCCGACACGGCTCGCTACGACTTCCAGGCAGCGCTGCGACGCGACGAGGGCTTCCGGTTCGACATCCGTTCCGGGCGGCTCACGGTGAAGGGCTGGGGCGAAGGCAGCGCGGAGCCGAAGAGCGTCGACTTCACAGGCGGCCGCGCCTCGCTCCGCACGATCCAGACGGGAAGCGACGCCGAGCGGCTGCTGCGCGGCTTCGAGAGCCCGCGACGGCTCACCCTCGATCTCGAAGCGCCGGACGGAACCGCCCTGCACTTTCCCCTCTTCCAGGCCGCCGAACGCTGAGCGGCAGTGCCCGTGACGCCGCGCGCGGGCACTGCCGGCGACGTCGCTGCGCGACGAGTGCGGCGGGTGCGTTCAGTCGGAGCCGGGGGATGCCGATGCCCCCCCCATGGCGGGCCCCGAGGAAGAGAAGCCCATCGTCTCGCTCCTGGCCGACGACCCGGACGAGCGGCCCCGCATCGAGGCCTTCGTTCTAGCCCTCGGCGAATCGGTCGACACGCTGCAGGACCTCGAGCAGGAGGCCGCGCTCGCGCGCATCACGGATCTCGCGCGCCAGCTCGTGCGCGACGCCGAGACCTACGGCTTCCCGCTCCTCGCGCGTACGAGCGAGCAGGTGGTCGCCGCCGCGGGCGCCCAGGACGCCAAGCTCACGCGCCATGCGCTGCTGGAGCTGACCGAGATCGCGCGCCGCGTACGCCTCGGCCACCGCGGCGCTCCGCCGCCGGGGATGTAATGACATGTATTGACAGATTCGTGGCTGCACCCTAGCCTCCGATGCGTGAAGGCCGCCCACAAGACCGAAACCCTGCAGATCCGGGTCCGCCCGTCGCAGAAGCTCGCCATTCGGCGACAGGCCAAGCGAGCGGGGCTCTCGATGTCCGATTGGATCCTCGCGCGCCTCGTCCCGTCCGCGCGGTCGACGCTCGATACCCTGCTCCAGGATCTCGCCGTCTCGGACGCTCCCGGCACCGTATTCGCCGAGCTGCTCGATCGCATCGATGCGATGAGCCCGGCGGAGTTCCAGACCGCCGTCGAAGACCCTCCGAGTGTCTCCCTCGACCCCTATTGGTCGAACTACGTCGCGGCGACGCTGGAGCAGGCAGCCATGGCCAAGGGGGTCCCGGGGCCGGCCTGGACCCGCGACGTGCCCCCCCTCGACGAGCCTGTCTTCGGCTCTGCAGCCCAGAGTCTCCGGCTCTACCTGCTCACCCACTCTCCGCCTGCCTTCGCACGCCGGAATCTCTTCGTCGATGCCAGCGTCGGCGCAAGGGTCTGACCGTGCGACGCGATCTTTCGAAGCGAGAGATCCTCCGGCTCCTGCGCGAGGTCGACGCCGAGCTCGGCGCTGCAAAGATCCAGGGTCGTGTCTACCTCGCTGGAGGAGCGGTCATGTGCCTCGCCTTCGATGCACGCGCCTCGACACGAGACGTGGACGCCTACTTCGAGCCCTCGATCGAAGTGCTCGAGGCTGCCCTCCGGGTGGCTGCGCGAGAGGGCTTGCCGGAGTCCTGGCTGAACGACGCCGTGAAGGGATACCTGAGTGACCGCGGTTCCTTCGAGCCCTTCCTACACCTCGCTCATCTGCAGGTCTTCTGCGCGCGGCCGGATTACATGCTCGCCATGAAGTGCCTCGCGATGCGGATCGGGGAGGGCTTCCACGACGAGCAGGATGTCCGCTACCTCGTTCGAAACCTCGGGTTGCAGCGCCTCGAGGAGGCCCGCGAAATCCTCGCGCGGTACTACGCGCTGCAGCGCTATCCCGAGACCGCGATGCTGCTCCTGGAAGAGCTGCTGCCGCGCGCCGCAGCCTCTACGCTTCGCCGGCTCTAGAGCTGGTACCAGAGATCGAGCAGACGCCCCTGCGCATCGGTGAAGCGTCCCGAGGCGAGCACGGTCACCGCGAAGATCGTCGCGTTCGCGACGGCATGGCTGATCACGAGCGGCAGGATGTGGCCGCGGTGGTAGAGCCAGAGATTCCAGACGATGCCCGTCACGAGCGCCGCGGGCCACTGCCAGCCGAGATGGGAGAAGGTGAAGAGCACGACCGTCACCAGGAAGCCCTTCCAGGCGAAGCGCGCCACGGGCAGATCGCGGAAGTCGGTGTCGAAGTCGATGTCGAGCCCGCGGCCCGAGAAACGGAGCAGCTCCGCGGCGCGGATCAGGAAGCTGCGGACGAAGAGCTCTTCGACGAAGGGCGTCACCACCGCGAAGCCGGCGAGGCGAAGCCCGAGAACGACGTCGCGCAGCGAGGTGCCGAGCTGATCGGGATCGAAGCGCGAGAGCTCGTCCGGCTTTGGCAGCCAGCCCAGCTCGACTGGCAGGATCCAGAGTGCGGCGATCGCCACGCCGAGCACGACGTCGGCCGTAACGCCACCAAAGGTCGGCCGGAAGCCGCGCAGCTCCGGGAAGGCGCCGCGGCGGAAGTAGTGCAGCAGCAAGCCTGCCGGGACCACCACTCGCAGCAGCCAGAGCACGAGAGAGCCCTCGCCGATCGGACGCGCCTGCACCTCCGTGATCGCAAGGAAAGCGAGATAGGGCGCCACGTACGGCAGCCAGCCGGATTCGGCGCGCAGCGGGCGCACAGTCGCAGAGACGTCGCTCAACTTTCCCCCTTCGGCCTAGCGCGCAGCGTTCTCGAGCAGACGGCGGTAGGTACGGACGAGATCGGCATACCCCTCCACCGGAATGCGCTCGTTGGTGCCGTGGATGCGCCGCGTGTCTTCGACGGTCAGCGGCAGAGGCATGAAGCGGTAGACCGAGTCGGTCAGATCCCGGAAGTAGCGGGAGTCGGTGCCGGCCAGCATCAGATACGGCGCCACCACCGTCTCGGGGCGCACCTCTCGGATGCTGCGCGCCAGCAGCTCCCAGCCCTCGCCGTCCGTGCGCGAGGGGGGCGACGGCTCGCGCCGTCTGGGCAGCGCATCGACGGTGATCCTCGGATCGCGAACCACGCCCCGCACGTGCGCGAGGACGTCGTCGATGCCGTCGCCCGGAAGGATGCGGAAGTTCACCACCGCGCGCGCATGGCTCGGGATCACGTTCTCCTTGATACCGGCACTGAAGACCGTGAGGGCCGTGGTCGTGCGGACGATGGCGCTGGCGGCCGGCACCCGTGCCAGCACGCGCGCGAGCACGGGGCGGAAGAGCCAGAGGTTTGAGTAGACGATGCGATACGAGAACTCGGCTTCGGGACCGACCCCCTCCTCGATCAGCAGGCGCGAGGCGCCGTCGAGCCGCGTCGGCATCTGCGTCTGCTCGAGATTGCGGACGGCATCCGCCAGGATGCCGATCGCGGTCTCGGCGGCCGGTGTCGAGGAGTGACCGCCGGGGCCCTCGGCATCGAGCGTGACGCTCAGGTAGCCCTTCTCGGCGATGCCCACGGCGGCAACCGGCGCCGCCAGACCCGGCACGATGCCCTGCAGGATCGAGCCGCCTTCGTCGACCACGAGCAGCGGGCGAACGCCACGCTGCGCCAGCAGCGCCGCGATCTTCGCTGAGCCCTCGGCGCCGCCGATCTCCTCGTCGTGGCCGAAGACGAAGAGGAGCGTCCTGCGCGGGCGCAGGCCCTCGCGCAGCAGGCCCTCGGCAGCCTCGAGCTCGCCGAAGAGATTCACCTTGTCGTCGAGAGCGCCCCGACCCCAGACGAAGCCGCCGTCGATCTCGCCGCCGAAGGGCGGATGCTCCCAGGCCGATTCCGTCCCCGGCTCGATGGGCACGACGTCCTGATGCGCCATCAGCACCACCGGCGGCAGGGCCGGGTCGCTGCCACGCCAGGTGTAGAGAAGGCTGAAGTCGCCCACGCGCTCGCGCTCGAGCGTCTGGTGTAGGAGCGGAAACTGCTCGGCGAGATAGCGATGCAGCCCCTCGAAGGCCGCGTCGTCGCGGTCGGCGCCATCCTGGTTCGAGATCGTGGCGAAACGCAGCCCGCCGGCGAGGCGACGTGCGAGCGACTGCGCGTCGAGCGGGGCGCGCGGCACCGCCGTGACCGCGATCTGCCGCGAGCCGAGCGCCGCTGCCCGCACCAGCAGGACGGCGACCAGAAGCGTGAGGCCGAGACCGAGACTCCGAAGCGCGTGTCGCAAGGAACCTCCGTGAGGTCCCTAGCTTGGCAGCACGGCCCGGCCTGCGCATCGCCTCGGGCCCGGGAGATCAGTCCGCCTCGGCGGCCCCGGCCTGATCCTCCGCCTGCGCCGCGGTTCGCAGGTCGTTGAAGCAGTGGACGCAGAGGCTCGACGCATGCCGCACGAGCATGGGGGCATCACAGCGCTCGCAGCGATGCGCGTGCCCCCCCTTCGCGAGCACGCGGACGATGTGGGCGCTGTCGATCACGTAGCCACTCATGGCGCGTCCTCCGTCCGGCCCCGGCGCGCGCCCGCACTCCGGGCAGGCCGGAGGCGCGGGATCGGAGGGGGCCGATCCTGGCCCCGCGCAAAGTGCCGTCACGGGCGCTCGCGCGAGTCAGGCCGGCCATCGGCGCCGGCCGCCGCGCCCTGAAGCGACGTTTTTCGTCTCAGGGACTTCCCGGAGAGCCGCGATCCGAGTCCGGGCGAGCGCCTTCCCGGGCGGCTGCCGGCCTTCTGCGCGCTCGCCGCCGCCCCCCCGCGATGTGCAACTCCGCCGCCTCTCGGCGGGCCTGCCCCCGCGGGCCTCGCCTACGCCACCTTCTCCAGCACGTGGATCGCACACGCGCTGCCCAGGCCGATCACGTGGGTGAGGCCGAGGCGCGCGTTCTCGACCTGGCGCTTGCCGGCCTCGCCCCGAAGGTGCGTCGAGACCTCGTAGATGTTGGCGATGCCCGTTGCGCCGAGCGGATGGCCCTTCGAGAGCAGGCCCCCCGAGACGTTCACCGGGATGCGGCCGCCGAGCGCCGTCCAGCCTTCGTCGATCGCGCGACCCGCCTCGCCCTCGCCGCAGAGCCCGAGGTTCTCGTAGTGCAGGATCTCCGCCGTGGCGAAGCAGTCGTGCAGCTCGACCAGGCCGAGATCCTTCGCCGAGATGCCGGCCATCTCGTAGGCCTTCGCGGCCGCGCGCCGGGTGCAGGTGTTGACGTCGGGCATCACGAGGTCGCGATCGGTCCACGGGTCGCTCGTCAGCACCGAGGCCTTCACGCGCACGGCCCGCTTCATGCCGAGCTCACGCGCCTTCTTCTCGGAGCAGAGCACGGCCGCCGCCGATCCGTCGACGTTCACCGAGCACATCAGCTTCGTGTTCGGGTACGAGATCATCTCGGCGTTCATCACCGTCTCGAGGGGCGTCTCGATCTGGTACATGGCCTTCGGGTTGAGCGTCGAGTGATGGTGATTCTTGACGCTCACCTTCGCGAACTGCTCGAAGGTCGTGCCGTACTTGCGAGCGTGCTCCATGCCTGCCTCGGCGAAGACCGTCGGCATGGTGCCCGAGCCGAGCAGGCCCTCGGTCGGGATGCCCTTGCCGCGGGCTCCGCCGCCACCGAGCAGCCCCTTGCCCATCTGCTCGACGCCCACGGCGAGCGCGAGATCGTACGCGCCCGCCTTGATCGCCATGAAGGCCTCGCGGAACGCCGTAGCGCCGGTGGCGCAGGCATTGGCGCAGTTGACGACCGGAACTCCCGTCTGTCCGATCTCGTGCAGGATGCGCTGGCCGACCATGGCGCTCGCCTGATAGAGATTGCCGCAGTAGAGGGCCTCCATGTCCTGGATCCGGAGGCCTGCGTCGTCGAGGGCCATCAGCGCGGCCTGCGCCCCGATCTGCGGCACGGTCTTCTCCGGAAACCGGCCGAACTTGATCATCTCCACGCCGAGGATGTAGACGTCGCTCATCGCGCAGTGCTCCCTTCGCTCTACGAGCGGGGCTGGAAGTAGTAGGTGAGGTAGGCGTTGCCTTCCGCGTCCTTGCGGGGGGCCGTCTTGAAGACGGTCTCGACCGGCATGCCCATCTTGATCTTCGCCGGGTCGGGCTCGATGCCGATCAGGTTTCCCTTCACGGTGCCGCCTCCCTCGAGGTCCACGATGCAGGAGACGTAGGGAACCTCCACGCCGGGGAACGACCGGTGCACGATCGAGTAGACGTAGAGGCTGCCGCGGCCCGCGAGCGGGAAGGCCTCGAGGCCGCTGCGAGCACCGCATTTCGAGCAGCTCGAACGCTCGCCGAGGAAGATCGCGCCGCAGCCCTTGCAGCGAAGGCCCTCGAGATAGGGGCTGCCCTGCTTCGGGATCTTGAGGAACGGTACGATCGGGAGCGGCTCCGTCGCCGCCGCTTGCTCTGCCATCGTGGGGATTCCCTTCGCGTGAAGAGGAGAAGGAGGCGTGTGTTGACTCCCGAGTCAACGCGCGCGGAGCATGCCAGCCGCCGGCCGGCCGTGTCAACCGAGCGCAAGGCGTGCGCCGCCCTCGGCCCGGGTTGCCGGGGGGCGTTTCGCGAGATAAACAAACGTTCGTTCGTCTTCGCTCGGCCGACCGGGCGCGCCGGGGCCCCATGATCGCTTCCGCTGAATCCGCCGCCGATCCGGGATCGACGCCCGCCCGCATCCTCGACGCGGCAGAGTCGCTCTTCGCCGAGCGGGGCTTCGCGGGCACCGCCGTGCGCGACATCGCCGCGCGCTGCGGCCTCAATCCCGCCAGCCTCTACAACCACTTCGAGAGCAAGCAGGCGCTCTACGAGGCCGTGCTCGCACGCGGCCTCGCGCCGCTGATCGAGGTGCTCCGCCGGTCGGCGGAGAGCGAGCCGGGCCCCCTGCCCGCCGATCGCATGATCGACGACGTGATGGCGCACCTCGCCCGCACGCCGAACGTTCCCCGCCTCATCCAGCAGGAGGCCGTGAGCGGCGGCACGCACCTGGCCCGCCTCGCCCAGCGCTGGATCCGCCCGCTGCTGGCGCAGGGCGTCGCCGCTGCGAAGCGTGAGACGGCGCAGGGCTGGGAGGACGACGAGGTCCCGCTCATGATCATGGCCTGGATGAACCTGGTCTTCGGTCCCTTCGCGCTGGCGCCGCTCCTGGCCGAGGTCTTCCACGTCGATCCGCTCACCCCGGCAGCACTCGCCCGTCAGATCCGGTTTCTCAAGAAGCTCGCCCGGCGTCTCGGCGCTTCCGACACCGCTGCGCGGCCATCCCGCCCGCGCAGCCCGCAGAGGAGATCCTGATGAGCGCTCCCGAGGTCGATCTCTCGAGCCCCGACAGCTTCGCCGAGGGCGCGCCGCACGCTCTGTTCCGCAGGCTCCGGCGCGAGGCCCCCGTGTCCTTTCATCTGGAGCCCGACGGGCCCGGCTTCTGGGTTCTCACGAAGCATGCCGACGTGAAGCTCGTCTCGCGCAATCCCGAGCTCTTCTCCTCCGCACGCGGGGGCACGAACATCCCCGATCTTCCGCCCGATGCACTGGCGCAGGTGCGGGCGCTCATGCTCAACATGGATCCGCCGGACCACCGGCGCTTCCGCAACATCGTCAACAAGGCCTTCACGCCGCGGATGGTGCAGGCGCTCCTGCCGCGCGTGCAGCGGATGGCGCGCCGCATCGTGAACGACGTGTGCGAGCGCGGCGAATGCGACTTCGTGAACGACGTCGCCTCCCACCTTCCGATGGAGGTGATCTGCGAGATGATGGGCGTTCCGGAGGAGGACCGTCCGGGCATCTACGACCTCACGAATCGCCTGATCGGCTTCGACGACCCCGAGTTCCAGACCTCCCTGGAGGACGGAAAGCTCGCCGCCATCGCGATGTTCGTGTACGCGGCGAAGATGGCGGAGCGGGCGCGAAGGAGCCCCGGCGACGACCTCACCTCGACGCTGCTGGCGGCCGAAGTCGACGGTCACAAGCTCTCCGAGCTCGAGTTCAACTCCTTCTTCATGCTGCTGTGCGTTGCGGGCAACGAAACCACCCGCA
>CAYOIG010000017.1:0-3444 GCA_964403915.1 uncultured Myxococcaceae bacterium | reverse complement strand
TCGGTGTTCTCGCGCACCACCACGAGATTCACGTCCTCGAAGCGCGACGGAAGGCCCGGGATGCTCTTCACCGGCCGCACGCAGGCGTAGAGGTCGAGGGCCTTGCGGATCGTCACGTTGGCGCTCTGGAAGCCCTGCCCCACGGGCGTGGTGATGGGCCCCTTGAGGGCCACCTTGTTGCGCCGGACCGAGTCGAGGACGTAGTCCGGGACCGGGGTGCCGTACTTGGCCACGACCTCGGCGCCGGCCTCCACCCGCTCCCAGGCGATCTTCACGCCGGCAGCCGCCACGACCCGCTCTGCGGCCTCGGTCACCTCCGGTCCGATCCCGTCCCCCGGGATGAGCGTCACCGCGTACGTATGGGTCGACATGCCTGCTCCCTCCCCCTATGCTCCGCGCTCGCCCGAAGAACCCCCTCCGGAGAGATTCCCCGTGGCCATTGAGTTTCTTTGCCGCAAGATCGGCATGACCCGCTTCTTCGACTCGCAGGGTCAGTGCGTATCCGTCACCGTGCTGGATGCCGGCCCCAACGCCGTCGTCCAGAAGAAGACTCCCGAAAAGGATGGCTATTCTGCTCTCCAGCTCGGCTTCGGGGACCGCTCCCGAAAGAACGTCTCGAAGGCCGTCCAGAAGCACTACGAGAAGGCGGGCGTCGCGCCCAAGCGCATGCTCGTCGAGAGCCGCGTCTCGGGGGAGGATGCCGCAAAGTACGAAGTCGGGCAGGAGATCCGCCTCGATCTCTTCAGCCCCGGGCAGCGCGTCGACGTGATCGGCCGGAGCAAGGGCCGCGGCATGACCGGCGTCGTGAAGCGCCACAATTTCCCGGTTCATACCGAGGGGCACGGCACCCACGAGTTCTTCCGCCACGGCGGCTCGATCGGCGCCAACAGCTATCCGGGTCGCGTGATCAAGGGCCTCCGCATGGCGGGCCACATGGGGGCCGAGCGCGTCACCACGCGGAACCTGGTCGTCGAGAAGGTGGATGCGGAGAAGAACCTGATCTTCGTGCGCGGATGCGTTCCCGGCCACAACGACGGCTTCGTCCGGATCCGGGCCGCGGTCGCCTCCCGCCGCTAGCCGCTCTCCGCGCGGCCCGGTGCCGCCATCGTTTCCTACGATCGAAAAGATCCCTTCTACCTGCGCGCGAAGCGCGAGGGCTACCGCTCCCGCGCCGCCTACAAGCTGCTCGAGATCCAGCAGAAGCATCGCCTGCTGGCGCGGGGCCAACGTGTGGTCGATCTCGGCTGCTGGCCAGGCGGCTGGCTCCAGGTGGCGTCCGCCAGCGTCGGGCCGAACGGTCGCGTGGTGGGCGTCGACGTGGCGCCCATCGACCCGCCGCTCGAGCTTGCGAACGTGGTCGCAATCTCCGCGGATCTCTCGGAACCCGGCGTTTCGGAAAAGATTCTCGAAGCTCTCGGCGGCCGTGCCCAGGTGCTGCTCTCCGACGCAGCGCCAAAGCTCACCGGCATCCGGGCCACCGATCGCGCGCGCGAAGAAGAGCTTCTCGGGGCGGTTTCGGCGCTGATTCCGGCCCTGCTCGCGCCGGGCGGGGATCTTCTGGTCAAGCTCTTCGATGGCCCCGAGGCCGACGCCGCAGCCCGCGCCATCGGCCAGCTCTTCGAGAAGAAGATCGGCATGCGGCCCGAGGCGAGCCGGAAGGGCACGAGCGAGCGCTACCTGCTGGCGCGGGGCTTCCGCGGCCCTCGCCCCTGATCGCTGGCACGGGCCGTGCAGCCTCTCCCTGGAGTACGAGAAGGAGGGACGCCATGCCTCGCCAGGCCCGTGACGTGATGCAATCTCCGGTGCTGACCATCGAGCGGGATGCCAGCCTGCTCGACGCCCACCGGCTCTTCGTGGAGGAGGAGATCCACGGGGCGCCGGTCGTTGACTCCGACGGCGGCGTGGTCGGCGTGCTCTCGACCCTCGACCTGCTGCGCGTGGTCTCCGAAGAGCACGACAGCAACCGGAGCGATGCGGTCTACTACCGCGACCTGCTTCCCTATTCGGTCCCCGACTGGGCCACCGAGGGCGAGGATTTCCAGGACCGCCTCTCGGAGCTGCGGGTTGCCGACGCCATGAGCGACGCGGTGGTGAGCGTGCCTCCCGACGCGACGATCGCGCAGGTGGCCCGAACGCTGCGCGAGAATGGCATCCACCGCGTGCTGGTGGCGGAGAAGGAGAAGCTCCTCGGCATCATCAGCAGTCAGGATCTGCTCGCGCTTCTGGAGCGCGAGGAGGCCTGAGGGCGAATCGAGGCGATTCGTCCCAAGATCCAGCTCCGGCGCGGCAGTGAGTCGCAGCCGGGAGGAGGTGCGTTGGCGATTTCGGGGCTCGAGCCCGCCTGGCTGCCGAGAGAGGGCTTCCAGCAGCTGATCGACGCCCTGTCGGCCGGCGGTCGCCGCGTGATGGGCCCGGTCGTGCGCGAGGGCGCCATCGCCTGGGACGAGATCCGGCGTGTGTCGGACCTGCCGGAGGGCTGGCGGGACGAGCAGGCCCCCGGGGCCTATCGGCTTTCACAGGGGCTCTCACGGGGACTCCCACCGGGGCTCGCCCAGGCCGGGCACGCCCGCCTCTTCGACGTGGTCAGTGGGCCGGCTTCTCTCAAGCCCTTCGTGTTCGCGCCGCGCGAGGAGCTGCTCCAGGTGACGCGCGAGGGCCGCAGCTTCCGGGCCGAGTCGCGGCGGCCGCAGGCGCCGAGGCTCGCCCTGCTCGGCGTGCGGGCCTGTGATCTCGCCGCCCTCCGCATCCAGGACCGGATCTTCCTGCACGACCGCGTGGCCGATCCGGCCTATGCCCTGCGCCGCGAGCAGCTCTTCCTCGTGGCCGTGAGCTGCACGCGATCGGCGCAGACCTGCTTCTGCGTCTCCATGGGCACGGGGCCCGAGGCCGAGTCGGGCTTCGATCTGTCGCTCACCGAGCTGGCCGACGGCTTTCTGGTGCGCGCGGGAAGCCCTGCTGGCAGCGCCATCGCGGCTGCGCTCGACCTCGTCGAGGCCCCCGCTCCCCACGTGGCCGAGGAGCGCGCAGCGCTCGCCGCGTGCGCCGCACACATGGCCCGCTCCCTCGATACCAGCGACCTGCCCGAGATGCTCTACCGCAATCTCGAGCACCCGCGCTGGGACGAGGTCGCGACCCGCTGCCTCTCCTGCGCCAACTGCACCCAGGTCTGTCCCACCTGCTTCTGCCACGACGAGCGCGACGAGCCCTTTCTCGACGGCAGCGGCTCGGTCCGTGTCCGCGAGTGGGATTCGTGCTTCAACCGCGAGCACGCACAGGTGCACGGGCTCAACTTCCGTCCGAAGATCATGCACCGCTATCGCCAGTGGCTCGTGCACAAGCTGGCGGGCTGGATCGACCAGTTCGGCAGCTCGGGCTGCGTCGGCTGTGGCCGCTGCATCGCGTGGTGCCCCACCGGCATCGACCTCACCGAAGAGGTCGAGGCCC
>CAYOIG010000016.1:0-1664 GCA_964403915.1 uncultured Myxococcaceae bacterium | reverse complement strand
CCCGGACGCCGACGCTGCTGGTCTATCGCCCGAACGGGGATTTGGTGGGGAGCCTCACAGGTGACATCACCGAGGAGCAGCTGCTGGGGCTCATCGGGCAGGCATTCGGAGGCTCGTAGCACAGGCTTCAGCGTGCTTCCTGCGAGGAGAGGCCTCAGAGCTTGAGGTCGATGCGGTCGGCGACGAATGCTTCGAGGCGCTCGACGCAGCCCCACTTGCCGCCGGCGAGAGGGAAGAAGACGCGGTCGAACCGCGGAAAGAGGTGAGGCCAGTCCTCGACGCCAGGTGCGCGAGGCATCACCGCCGCCGTCTCGCCGCGTCCCATGCGCAGGAGCACGGTGCCCGAGAGGGGACCCTGGCGCAGCTCGCCCTCGTGCATGGGATCGAGCCGCGCGAGCCGCAGCTGCGCGAGCAGCTGATCCACATGGCCGGGGGGACCCCCGGCGGAGGGTGCCGGGGCCGCAGTCATCGCTGGCGCGGGGGCAGCTGCCATGGGGGGAGCCGGCCGCGCGGCAGCCGGCGGAGTCGATTGAATCTCTCGAAGCATGCTCTGCTCGAAATCGCTCTCCGCGTCTTCGCCGCGCGCCGTGCGTCCGAGCGCGCGCAGGAGCATGACGAGCATGGCGAGCGAGGCGACACCGACGACGGCTCCGGCGCCGATCATGACGGGCCGCCACCGCTGCGCAACATCGACGACGGTGGAGACGGCGAACATCCCGTTGAGCAGGGCGAAGAGAAGGCCGACGACTGCGCCGGCGGCACGCGGGCTCTCGCGGTCAACCTCCGTGGACGATCACGAACGTCGAGATCGCCAGCCAGATCACGACCGTCCCGAGGAGCCACCGGTCACTGAGGAGCAGCATCTCGGGAGCTCCGCCCTCCTCGCGGGAGTAGACGAGGTAGAGGTAGCGGAAGATGCCGAAGACGACGAAGGGGAGAGTCCAGACCATCGGGTTGATGTGCGTCGGGTTCAGGTACTCGGGCGAGCCAGGGACCTTGAGGATCGTGTAGAGCGCGTAGCAGAGCAGCGTGGCGGAGGTGGAGATGCTGACGAGCTGATCGAGCAGAGCCCGGGAGTACTCGGCGAGAACGGCGCGGTGCGAGCTCGCCTCGCCCTGGAGCAGGACGAGCTCGTGGCGCCGCTTGCAGACGGAGATGAAAAGGCTGCCGAAGAAGATGCAGGCGAGGAACCACGTCGAGACGACCACGGGCTCGGCGCCGGGCATCTGGATCGCCAGAATACCGGCGAGCGCCCGGATGGGGAAGCCGATGGAGTTGACGAGAATGTCGACGATGACGACGTGCTTGAGCGTCGTCGTGTAGAGGATCTCTTTGATCAGATAGACGGCCATGCAGAGGACGACGCCGGGGCGCCCGGGAAAGAGCAGGAATGATCCCGCGAGCGCGATCACTCCCAGAATCGCCGCCAGCGCCATCGCAGTGGCGGGCTTGACCTGCCCCGAGGCGATGGGGCGCGACCGCTTCTTCGGGTGAAGCCGGTCCTCGTTGACGTCGTGGAGATCGTTGATGAGGTAAATCGCGCTCGCGCCGAAGCAGAAGAGGACGAAGCACGTGATGGCCGCCTCGCAGAGCGCGAGGTCGCGCAGGCGGTTGGCGAAGACGAGCCCCGCAAAGACCAGCCCGTTCTTGATCCACTGGCGCGG
>CAYOIG010000015.1:0-5495 GCA_964403915.1 uncultured Myxococcaceae bacterium | reverse complement strand
CCTCCCAGAGCAGGTTCGTTCCCGACGCTTCGAAGGGCGAGAGCATCTCGGCCATGACGTCGCGCTCGAAGCGATCCGGATGGGCCGAGATGTAGGCGAAGCGGACGATCGAGAGCGCCTTGCCGCATTTGCGCGGGTGTCGCCGGTAGGCCGGGTCGAGGATGAGGCCGCCGATCTCGGTCGCGCCATCCACGGTCGAGCGCAGGCGCAGCTTGCGGTGCTCGAAGCGCCTGCCCAGCTCGACACTGTGACGCTCTTCGGTGTAGACCTCGAGCCAGTAGAAGGGGTGCTCCTGCGTCCCGTGGCGGGCGACGATGGTGGCGGTGCCGACCACGCGGCCGGCGCCGGTGTCTTCGAGCACGAAGACGTAGATCCCCTGCCGCCGGTCGGAGAGCGCGCACGCGAACGAGCGCAGCGACGCCTCGATGCGCGCGGCGAGAAAGTCCCGGTCGCTCGGCAGGTTCACGGAGTCGAGAAGCTCCGCGAGTGCGGCGAGAGGTTCGAGATCGGCTCGGGTGATGGGACGCAGGATCAGCACGACTTCTCCGGGTCCGGGCGCACCGGCGCGCGCAGTCCCGCAAGCGTATCGGCCGCCCGTCCCCGCGGCCCGAGGCCGCCAGCCAGGCTGCGCGGGCGCTGCGCGCCCTTGCTAGCCTCGCGGTGGGAGCACGACCCGTCCATGGCGAAGCGTCGAGAGCCCACGGGAGATTCTGCCGCCGGCCCGGGCGGGGGCAAGAAGGCCCGGGCCTCGCGCGCGGCGCGGCATCTCGCGGCGCGGCTCGCGAAGCCCCGCCCGACTCTCGTGCCCCTCGCGCCGAACGTGTGCCTCGTGCGCACGCCGCGCCATCCTGAGCCCGTTGCCCCCATGGGCGCGGAGCTGACGGTCGCCACCTACAACGTGCACCGCTGGACGGGCCTCAATGGCCGGCGCGAGCCCGATCCCGCCCGCGCCGCCTTCGTGATCTCCGAGCTCGGCGCCGACGTGATCGCGCTGCAGGAGGTGCTGCGGCCGGAGGGCGAGGAGGATCCGCTCGAGAAGCTCGCCGACGCGCTCGGCCTGCACCTCGCCTTCGCGGCCACGCGCATCCACCGCTCCGGCGAGCTCGGCAACGCAATCCTCTCGCGCTGGCCGATCCCGAGCGTCTCCACCCTCGATCTCTCCTTCTCGCGCCTCGAGAAGCGCCTCGCCGTGGCCGCGAGCTTCGACGCGCCGGCGGGCTCGCTCGGCGTGGTGGCGACGCACCTCGCGCTCGTCGACCGCACGCGCCACCAGCAGGTGCAGTCTCTCCTCGAGCACCCGCATCTACGCAGCGGAGCGACCATCCTGCTGGGCGACATGAACGCGTGGCGGCAGTGCCGCGCGACACGCGCCCTCGACGCCGCCCTCGGCGCCCACGACAACCAGGCCTGGCCGCCGAGCTTCCCGTCCGCGCGCCCCGTGCTCGCCCTCGACCGCATCTACGCCCGCGGCGCGCGCATCGTCGAGATCCACACCCACGACAGCATGGCCGCACGCCGCGCGTCGGATCACCTTCCGGTCGTCGCGCGCGTCGAGCTGCCGCGGGTGCACTGAGCGACCGCTAGATCTTCACCCCCTTCCACGCCCCCCCGCGCAGGCGCAGCGCGAAGGCGCCGCCCAGCACCCAGATGTAGACGAGCTCGGCGAGCCAGGCGCCCACGACGCCCTTCGCGAGCACGACGCCGAAGAGATAGACGAGCGGAACGCGCAGGCCCCAGGCGAGGCCCGTCTGCACGAGGAAAGGCCAGCGGGTGTCGCCTGCCCCGCGCAGCGCGCCGCCGGCAACGATGCCGAGGGCGTCGAGGAGCTGGAAGGCCGCGGCGAGCAGCAGCAGCGGGCCACCGAGGGCGAGCACGCCCGGGTCATCCGTGAAGATGCGGAAGAGCGGCCCGGGAATCAGGACGAACGCGAGCGCCACCACGCCCGCGAGAGCGAGGCCGAGGCCGAGCGAGGTGTGGTAGCTGCGCTCGGCGGCCGGGAGGTCGCCTGCGCCGACGTAGCGGCCGACCAGCGTCGAGCACGAGATGGAGATGCCGTAGGCGAGCATGAAGGTGAAGGAGAGCAGGTTGAGCAGCGCCTGGTTCGCGGCCATCGAGACGTCGCCCATCCGTGCGACGAGTGTCGCGAAGAGCGCGAAGGCGCTCATGTCGAGCACCCACTGGCCGCCGATGGGAAGGCTCGTGCGTAGATAGCGCCGCACCATGGCCCACTCGATGCGAAGATCCCGCGTCGCGAAGCGCCTGGCGAGGGCAGGGCGCAGGAAGAACGCGGAGATCGTCACGAGATAGACCCAGTCGGCCACGCTCGTCGCAATGCCGGCGCCGAACGGGCCCCATTGCGGAAGCCCGAGGCGGCCGAAGATGAGGCCGTAGGCGAGTACGGCGTTCACGACGTTGTCGGCGAGGGTCACGTAGAGGGGGGTCTTGGTATCGCCGATGCCCCGGAAGAACGCCGCGAGCGTCATGCAGCCGAGCAGCGCGGGCATGCCGAAGGCGCGGCCGTGTACGTAGTCGATGCAGTGCTTCTGGAGCGCCTCCGAAGGGCCCAGCCAGGCGAGCCAGGCTGGCAGCGCCCACACGAAGAGGGCGATCGCGGCGAGCTGCATCGGCAGCACGCCGGCCATGGCCTGCCAGACCCAGCGCCCTGCGGCGCCGGCGCGCTGCGCGCCGTGCTCCTGCGACACGAAGGTCTGTACGCCGGAGACGGCGCCCATGAAGCAGCAGAGGACGGTCCAGATCCAGATGCCGCCGAAGCCGACGGCGGCGAGCTCCGTCGCGCCGAGGCGGCCGACCATCGCGGCATCGACCGCGAACATGAAGGTCTGCGAGAGCTGCGTGAGGACGACGGGATAGGCGAGGAGCAGAACCTCGCGGGCTCCGCCGGCGCGCAGCGTGACGGGCGGGGCAGTGCGGACGATCTCGGTGGTCATGAGAAGCTCCAGAGCGCGAAACGACGGAGGCCGCGGACGTTTCAGCGTCCGCGGCCTCCGATTCGAGCCGCTCGGGCTGGGCTCACGGGTTCACCGGACGCTGGACACACCTCGCTTGCCGCAGGGCGGAATCGCCGCTGCGGCGGGTCGGGGAGTGCCGGGTTGCACCGAGAAATTGCCTGCCATTCCGCCCAATCTATCCGCTGCGGCCTCCGGCCGCAAGCAGATTCAGGGCCTTCGTGGCCGCAGCGGGCTTGCAACCCGTGCGCGCGGGTGGCTACATGGCGGCGATGCATCGCCGCGGGCTCACCTCTGCCATTTCCGCGCTGCTGCTGCTCGGCTGTGCCGCGTGCAGCACGTGGTCGGGAGCCTCGCACTACGCCGCGGGGACGCGCGCCCTCGATCGGGGCGATGCGCCGGCCGCGATCGCCGATCTCGAGCAGGCGGCTCGCCTGCTGCCCGACTCCTCGGAGGTGCAGAATCATCTCGGCATCGCGTACGAGGCTGCGGGCCGGCCGGACGCCGCCCTGGTGGCGTGGCGTCGCGCGGTGGCGCTCGACTGCGGCAACGAGGCGGCCGCGAAGAACCTGCAGGCCGCGCAGGAGAGTGCGCAGCCGGTGTCGCAGGCCTTGCCGGGAGCCGCCACACCATGACACCGGGCCGCGATGACGACCCGCGCGACTCGCGAGAGCGGCCGCGAAAGAGCTGGCGCGAGATCGATGCGGGCCGCGACCGCTCGCGCCCGCGCGAGCCCTCGGCTGGGCGCCCGACCGGCCCCGCTGCCGCCGCGCGCGCGACGGCGGCCACGAAGCAGTATCTGCGCCAGCTCGATGGCGCCCTCTTCTCGAAGCAGGAGGGCGGCGCCGAGGGCGAGCGCCTCGCACGTGCAGTGCGGGCGGCCCATGGGACGCCCGGTCTCGACGCCGCCTGCCGGGCGCACTGCGAGGCCCTCGGCGTCCCCGAGGACGCCGCGCTCGTGACGCTCTTTCTCGATGCGAAGGATTCGGCGCTGCTCATGAGCATCCTCGACGTGCTCGCAGAGCGCGCAGCGGCCGGGCGGCTCGGGCTCACGGCCGGGCTTCGCACGCAGCTCCGACTCCTCGTTCAGGGGCCGGACGACGACGTGGCGGAACGTGCGGAGGAGCTTCTCGCGCGGCCGTGACGTGCCCCGGGGCAGGCAGCCCGGCCTCGGGTTGCCGCCGCGCGCTGCGATCGATTAAGCTCGCGCAATGGCGCACGAGGTCGAGCACACCGCCCTCAACCGCTACCTCGAGACGAAGGGCCTCAAGCAGACCCGGCAGCGAGAGGCGATCTTCGAGGTCTTCCTCGAGGCCAGTGGCCACATCACGGGCGAGGATCTGTACCAGCGGGTGCGCGAGCGCTTCCCGCAGATCGGGTACACGACCGTCTATCGCACGATGAAGCTGCTCTGCGAGGCGGGCCTCGCCCACGAGCGGCACTTCGACGGCGGTGTCGCTCGCTACGAGATCCCCCACGAGCACCACGACCATCTGGTCTGCGTGCGCTGCGGCAAGATCGTGGAGTTCGAGTGCAAGATGATCGAGACGGCGCAGGAGGAGATCGCGGAGCGCTACGGCTTCCAGGTGCTGCGGCACCGGCACGAGCTCTACGGGCACTGTCCAGAGTGCAGCAAGGAGCAGTGAGAGGCCCGGAGCGCGCGGCCCGGTGGCGCGCTCTTCGCAGCGCGATGCGTGCGGGCGCCGCGGCCGCTCTCGCGGCGGTGCTCGCGTCGCCGCTGCCTGCGCGTGCCACGCAGACGCCGCCGCCGCGCATCGTCCTCGTGCTCTCGGTCGATCAGCTTCGCGCCGATCGGCTCGACCCCGCGCTTCCCGGCGGCCTCGGCCGCATCGCGCGCGAGGGGCGGGCCTTCGCGGACGCCGCGCACGCCCACGCGGGCACCGAAACCTGCCCGGGCCATGCGACGATTCTGACGGGGCACCATCCCGGGTCGGCCGGTATTCCGCTCAACGACTCCATTGACCGCGAGAGCGGCCGCAGCCTCTATTGCGTCGAGGACGACGCGCCCGGTGCGCGAACGCTCGGTCCGGCGGGCGAGGCCGGGGAAGGACGCTCGCCGCGCCGCCTGCGCGTTACGGCGCTCGGCGACTGGATGAAGCAGGCCGCGCCCGGAACGCGCGTCTTCGCCCTCTCGGGCAAGGATCGCTCGGCGATCACGATGGCCGGGCAGCATCCCGACGGCGTCTACTGGGCCGAGAGCCGGCCGCCGGGCGGCTTCACGACCAGCCGCTACTACCGCGACGCGCTGCCGGAATGGGCGGAGCGCTGGCACGGGCAGGCTCCTTCCCGCGATGCGTTTCTCGCTGGAATTCCCGAGCGCTGGGAGCACGCCACGGGCGTGCCGCCGAACGGCGCCCGCATCGACGATACGCTCTGGGAGGTGGCGCGCTTCCTGCGCGTGAGCGGTCACCCGCTGCACAGCGACGATCGCAAGAAACTGCTCGAGCAGGTCGGCTTCAGCCCGTGGCTCGATGCGCTCACCCTCGACTTCGCGCGCGCGCTGGTGGA
>CAYOIG010000014.1:0-3648 GCA_964403915.1 uncultured Myxococcaceae bacterium | reverse complement strand
CCCCGTTGCCGCATAGCTGTGAATGCCGCGGAGGTCTCCCGTGCTCCACTCCCAGCCGTCGTTGCCCAGCACGGGTCGGGTCGGATCGAGCGCGCGCGTGAGGGCGGTCAGCGCTTCCACCAGCGCCCGCTGCTCGGGCCGCGAGGCCTGCTGCCAGACGCCCCACGACTCGTTCATCGGCACCCAGGCGACGATGCTCGGGTGCATGCGGTCGCGACGCACGAGCGCTGCCCACTCCTCCGTGAGCGACGTCACGAGCTGGGTGGTGAAATCGCGCCCGCTCGGCAGCTCCGACCAGACCAGCAGGCCGAGGCGATCGGCCCAGTGGAGGAAGCGCGGATCCTCCGCCTTCTGGTGCTTGCGCACCATGTTGAAGCCCATGGCGAGAACGAGCTCGACGTCTCGACGCAGATCCT
The DNA here is from genome assembly GCA_964403915.1 of uncultured Myxococcaceae bacterium. Classification (GTDB taxonomy): domain Bacteria; phylum Myxococcota_A; class UBA9160; order UBA9160; family UBA9160; genus MYXO. The sequence continues at coordinate 3,232 of CAYOIG010000014.1, read as the reverse complement.
CGTCGCTCGCCGCGGCATACCAGCCGCCGGGGAAGTAGCCCTGGTCGAGAAGGCCGCGCAGGTAGAGCGGCTCGCCATTGAGGCGAAGCACACCGCCGTGCCACGTGATCTCGCGAAGGCCCGCGTCGCACGTCACCTCGTCGAGCACGCGGCCCTCGTGCGCGAGGCGAACGACCAGGCGGTAGAGATGCGGATCGTCCGGCGACCAGAGGCGCGGCGCGGGCACCGCCAGCAGCAGCCGCGACTCCGGACGGCCGAAGCCGGAAGCGCTGGCGCGGGCCACCTCCCGCTCCCCGTCGAAGAGAAGGGCCTCGACCTCGCCTTCGAAGAGCGCGAGGTCGCGCGCGGCGCCGAACTCGACCTGCACGCTGAGCTCGCGACGCGCGAGCGCGTAGCGGGGCCAGACGCTCTCGATCGAGACCTCGGGCAGGGGCTCGAGCCAGACGCTCTGCCAGATGCCCGTCACGCCGTCGTAGTCGATGCCCGTCCCGCCCTCTCCGGCGATCTGCTTGCCGCGCGGCTGCGCCCAGGACGCCCGATCTTCGACCCGGACGACGAGCTCGTTCTCCCCCGCGCGCAGGCAGTGCGCCACGTCGAAGCCGAAGGGCGCATAGCCGCCCCGATGTCGCCCCACCTCACGACCGTTCACGAAGACCTGCGCCGCGTGATCGCAGGCGCCGATGCGCAGCACGAGCCGCTCGCCGCCCAGGCCCTCGGGCACGACGAACCCGCGCCGGTACCAGACGACCGCGTGCGGCGTGCGGTCTCCCACGCCCGAGAGCGCGGATTCGAGGGGATACGGCACCTCGATCCGGCGCGAGAAGGGCCGCCCCGTATGCCAGCCCGCCGCGAGACCGCGGTCGTCGCCGTCCAGCTCGAGCTCCCAGCGGCCGTTCAGGCAGAGCCAGCGCGGCCGCTGCAGCTCCGGACGCGGATATTCGCTCCGCGGAATCTCCACCTCAGCCGCGCAGCGCTGCGACCACGCGCAGGAAGTTGCCGCCGAGGAGCTTCTGGATGCGCTCCGGCCGGTAGCCGCGCCGCAGGCACAGCTCGACCAGCCGCGGCAGGTCGAGGGGCGTGGCGAGGTCGCGCGGCGGGCAGATGGCGCCGTCCCAATCGCTACCGAGCGAGACGTGATCCTCGCCGATGGTCGCGATGACGTGATCGACGTGACGCAGGACGGCCTCGGCCTTTCCGCCCCAGAAGGGCTCGCCGAGGAAGCTCGACTGATACATCACGCCGACGGTGCCGCCCGTCGCGGCGATTGCGCGAAGCTGCTCGTCGTCGAGGTTGCGCCAGTGCTCCGTCACGGCCTTTACGCCGGTATGCGTCACCAGCAGGGGCTGGCTGCGGTCGTGTACCGCCACGGCGTCGAAGAAGCCCTCGCGGCTGATGTGCGCCAGATCGACGAAGATCTTCTTCGCGTTCAGACGCTTCACGTATTCCTTGCCGAGCGCCGTCAGGCCTTCTCCCCTGCGCGACAGCGTTGGTGCGCTCGTCACCCCGAGGCGGGAGGTCGAGAGATGGACCAGCGTCACCCGCAGCACGAGATCGTCCGGGATGAGGTCGAGATCGTCCGGGTCGCGGTCGAGGGCATTGCCGCCCTGGATTCCAACGAAGGCACCATGGCGCCCCGCCGCGCGGGCCGCACGGTACTGCGCCGCGTTTCGGACCACCTGGAAATCGTTCGGCACGCTCTCGAAGATGCCCTGCAGGCGCCGTAGGTTCTCGAGGAAGACCTCCGGCCGCTTCGCCGTGCTCCGGGCGGGGTTGGTCGTGATGACCCAGATGCCGCCCGTCATGCACGCCTCGCGCACGCGCGGAAAGTCGACCATGCCGTAGAAGCGCGCGCCGAACAGGCCGCGACCGTGCCGCTTGCGCAGGTCGTAGCGGAAGATGCGGTTCCAGATGAACGTGTCGAGGTGAAGGTCGATCACGTCGCTGGCCAGATGGATCTCGACGGCCTCGCGGGAGATGCCGAGCTCTCGGGCCCAGCCGGCGGGATCCGAACGGTGGTCGCGGTAGTGAAGGGCTCGCATGGCGCCGCGCAGTCTACCGCGGGAACCCCGGCAGGCGCCGGAGCCTGCCCTACTTCGCGGCCTGGGACTCCATCGGAATCAGCCGGAAGCTCTTCACCACCTTCTCGTAGACGGGGCCCCACTTCGTGAACTGCCCGTAGGTGCCCGTGAGGCCCGCGGTATAGGCGCTCTTGTTGCCGTACGACTTGATGTGCCAGCGATGGATCTCGTCGGGCTTCGCCTTGTCCACCTCCTTGAACCAGTAGGTGTTGCCGTCGAAGACGTAGCCCTTCTTGCGATCGAACTCGATCAGGTCGCGGTAGTCGGGGTCCGGCGACGTCATGTTCTGCAGCTCGGACTTCTTGTTGACGTCGTGCATCACCTTCGACGGCACGTCCGGCATCCAGGTCCAGTTGACGTAGATCAGCAGGCCCGGCTCGAGGGGGCCGCTGCCATCGGCGCCGGGCTGGTAGAGAAAGGTCGTCGTCTTGTCCTCGTCCTTCAGCGCGAACTCCGGCGGGACGTCGAGCGCGAAGCCGTACTTCGTGCTCTGGTACGTCTGCCAGCCGGGCTCCCCAGCCCGGGCAGAGGCCGCGAGCAAGACGGCCGCGGCGGCCAATGCCAGACACAGCGTGCCCCTCGTTCTCCGCATGTCTCGCCTCCTGGCACCTGGATCGGCATTCCGGGCACAGGGCTGAATCCGGCTACCATCGCGGGCTACGCTCGCCGGCTCACGCGCGGGGCCGCACGGGGCGCGAGATTCCATCACGAGATCGGGAGCTTTTCGTGAAGAAGATGAGCTGGAACTTCGGGGATCTGCTGGACGGCGTAGAGGCCGCCCTTCCGCCGGACGGCCTCGCCCTCGCCCACGGCGACCGTAGCGTCTCCTGGTCGGAGCTCCGGCGCCGCAGCAACAACCTGGCCTCGGCGCTGCGTGCCCGCGGCGCCGCGCCCGGCGATCGCATCGCCTTCTATCAGCGCAACGGCACGCAGTACATGGAGAGCCTCGCGGCCTGTTTCAAGGCGCGCCTCGTCCACGTGAACGTCAACTACCGCTATCTCGACGACGAGCTGCGCCACATCCTCGACGACTCCGACGCCCGCTTCGTCGTTTTCAGTGAGGAGTTCGCGGAGCGTCTCGAGCGCGTGCGCGGGCGCCTCTCGGGCGGCGTCGGCTTCGTGCAGGTCGGCGGTGAGCCGGCCGCCTTTGCAGA
>CAYOIG010000013.1:0-2246 GCA_964403915.1 uncultured Myxococcaceae bacterium | reverse complement strand
CATGAGCCGGCGCATCTGCGTGGCGCTGTACCGCGAGATCGTGAAGCTGCGGCCCCAATGGGAAAATAGCAGGGACGGTGCCGACGACGAGCACGGCGCGCTCAAGGTGGTGATGACGGGCTCGGCGTCGGACCCGGCCGACTGGCAGCCGCACATCCGCAACAAGCTGCGGCGCGAGGCGCTGGCCCATCGCTTTCGCGATGCCAACGACCCGTTCAAGCTGGTGATCGTGCGCGACATGTGGCTCACCGGCTTCGACGCGCCAAGCCTCTCCACCATGTACATCGACAAGCCGATGCACGGCCATGGCCTGATGCAGGCGATCGCCCGCGTGAACCGCGTGTTCAAGGACAAGCCCGGCGGGTTGGTGGTTGACTACCTGGGCCTGGCGCAGGAGCTCAAGCAGGCGCTGGCCACCTACACGGAGAGCGGCGGTACCGGGCGCACGGCACTGGACCAGGACGAGGCGGTCGCCGCGATGCTGGAGAAGTACGAGGTCTGCTGCGGCCTCTTCCACGGCTTCAACCGGTCGAAGTGGATCACCGGGACGCCACAAGAGCGGCTCGGCCTGTTGCCGCCCGCCCAGGAGCACATCCTCTCGCAGGAAGACGGGAAGGACCGCTGCGTGCAGGCCGTCCGCGAGCTATCCCAGGCCTTCGCGCTGGCGGTGCCCCACGCCGAAGCGCTCCGCATCCGCGACGACGTGGCCTTCTTCCAGGCCGTGCAGGCGGTGCTCGCCAAGCGCGCGCCCGGCGACGAGCGGCCCGAGGAGGAGCTCGACCACGCCGTGCGGCAGATCATCTCTCGCGCGGTGGCGTCCGAGGGCGTCGTGGACATCTTCGCTGCAGCCGGGCTCGCGAAGCCCGACATCTCGATTCTCTCCGACGACTTCCTGGCCGAGGTTCGCGGGATGCCCCAGCGCAACCTCGCCGTCGAGCTGCTGCAGAAGCTGCTGCGGGGAGAGCTGGGCATCCGCCGGCGCAAGAACGTCGTGCAGGCGCGCTCCTTTGCCGAGATGCTCGAGCAGACGATCCGTCGCTACCAGAACCGCGCGATCGAGGCGGCGCAGGTGATCGAGGAGATGATCCAGCTCGCGAAGGAGATGCGGGCGGCAAGCGCCCGCGGAGAGAACCTCGGGCTCACCGAGGACGAGCTGGCCTTCTACGACGCGCTGGAGACGAACGACAGCGCCGTGAAGGTGCTGGGGGACGCAGCGCTGCGGGGCATCGCGCGGGAGCTGGTCGAGACGGTCCGCAACAACGTGACGATCGACTGGACCCTGCGCGAGAACGTGCGGGCGCAGCTCCGCGTGCTCGTGAAGCGCATCCTGCGCAAGCACGGCTACCCGCCCGACAAGCAGGAGAAGGCGACGCAGACCGTCCTCGAGCAGGCGGCGCTGCTCTCCGGAGCGTGGGCATCTGCCTGATGAGGAGCATTCCCTCAGGAAACGTCACATTGGGCCGCGATCGGCCCAGAACGACGACGAGCCCACGGCACAATGCAACGCACACGCTGATTGACGCTTGACGTCCGGCGTCGCAGCAGCAGAAGATCGCGCGGCACTCATCGGGAGATCCTCCGTGCGCCGCACTCTCATCTCGCTCGCCATCGTCGTCGTCGCACTGCTGCAACCCGCGCGAAGCTCCGCGATCGTGTCGGACGCCGATGGTGACGGCGTCCCCGACGTGTCGGACAACTGCAGCCAGCTCGCGAACCCCAATCAGGAGGACGCCGACCACGACGGCTTCGGAAACCGCTGCGATCCCGACTACAACCAGGACGAGATCACGAACTTCGCCGATCTGGCGCGCCTCAAGTCGGCCTTCTTCAAGAGCGACGCAACGGTCGATCTGAACGGCGACAGCCTCGTGAACTTCGCGGATCTCGCCATCCTCAAGAGCTTCTTCTTCAAGGGACCGGGGCCTTCGGGCCTCGCGTGCGCCGGAATCAGCACCCCCTGCACGGCCGAGGTCTGCGTGGGCGAGGGCCCCGGACGCCAGTGCTTCATCCCCGGCGTGTGCGGAAATCAGACGTGCGAAGCCTCGGAGTCGGCCAACTCGTGCCCCGTGGACTGCTTCGCCTCCTGCTACGGCTCGGCCGAGATCTGCAAGCGCAAGCTCTTCGACGTCTTCCTCGCCGGCACCCACAACGCCGACGTCAGCTACTACTACCCGACCTACGACGGCGTGATCGGCATCTTCAACACCAACCAGAGCAAGAGCCTCACGAAGCAGCTCGACGACGGC
>CAYOIG010000012.1:0-1697 GCA_964403915.1 uncultured Myxococcaceae bacterium | reverse complement strand
GGGATCCCCAGCAGCTTCGCAGCGCTCTCGGCTCAGGCGCCACGGAGCTCGGGCGCATCGCACCGGAGCTGCGCGAGATGCTCCAGCTCGAGCTTCCGGCGAGCGCGGATAGCGAGGAGATCCGATTCCGGCTCTTCGATGCGCTCGGCGGCTTCCTGAAGCGCGCCGCGCGCAGCCGGCCGCAGGTGATCCTCATGGACGACGTGCAGTGGGCCGACGCCGACTCCCTCTCGGCCCTGGTCTTCCTCGCCAGAGAGCTCCGCCGTGACCGGGTGCTCTTCCTGGCGGCGGTGCGCGAGTACGACCTCGAGCGCCGAGAGGCGCTCCAGGATCTCGTGATCGAGTTCGCGAAGAACGATGCGCTGGTGCGCGTCGCCCTGCGCGGCCTCTCCCCTTCGGAGGTCGGCCTGCTGGTGCAGACGCACACGGGCGTTCGGCCCCCGGACGAGGTCGTCGCGCTGCTGCACCACCGGGCGGGGGGAAACCCTTTCTTCATCTCGCAGGTGCTGGCGCTGGCGCCGGTCGCCGGGCACTCGCCCGAGGGCCAGCCGCCTGCCGCATTCCTCGACCCTCACGCGATTCCGGCGGGCATGCAGCGCGTGGCGAGCAAGCGCCTCGCCGGGCTCCCCTCGACCTGCCGCGAGGCTCTCGAGGTGGCGGCCATCGTGGGGACGGAGTTTCCCTTTGCGCTCGTCGCACAGGCCCATGGCGGCGACCGCGGCGGGCTGCTCGAGGCGCTCGACGAGGGCGGTGCGCAGGGCGTCGTCGCGCGCAGCGAGGCGGACCTCTCCCGCTGGCGCTTTCTCCACGACCTGTTGCGCGAGGTGCTCTACGCCGAGCTGCCCGGGCCGCGGCGCGCGACCCTACACCGGCGCGTGGCCGAAGCCCTCGAGACGCTGCACGCCGGCCATCTCCCGCCCGTGGTGCCGGCGCTCGCGCATCACTACGGCGAGGCAGCACCGCTCGCCGGAGCGAGCCAGGCCGTCCGCTACGCAAAGTGGGCCGGGGATCTCGCGCGGCAGGCGGCGGCCTACGCCGAGGCTGCCGCGCAATACGAGCGCGCCCTGCGCGCGCTCGCGCTGGGCCCGCCCGCCCCCAGGCGCCGCGCGGAGCTGCTCGTCTGCCTCGCCGTTGCGCAGCAGAGTGCGGGCCGGAATGTGCGGGCGCGCGAGCTCTTCGAGGAGGCGGCGGCCGTCGCGCGCAGCGAGGCCGATGCTCCTCTCCTCGCGTTCGCGGCCCTCGGCTTCGCCGAGTTCTTCATGCTGATGGCGGATGCCGCGGCCATCTCGCTGCTCGAAGAGGCGCTGGCGCTGCTGGACCCCGAAGCGTCGCGCCTGCGCAGCCGCCTCCAGAGCGCGCTCGCCGTCCAGCTCGCGGGCATCCCCGCGCGGCAGGAAGAGGCCGCGCGTCTCGCTGCCGAGGCCGAGACCTCGGCGCGGGCGCTCGGCAGCGCCCGCTCCCTCGCCGCTGCGCTCCTCGCGCAGTCGAGCGTCGAGCGCATGATTCCTTCCGGAAGGCCGAGCCGGCGGCACGCGCTCGCGACGGAGGCCGCGGCGGCCATCCGGGGCAGAGGCGAGACCACGTTCGAGGTGATGGCGAGCCTCGCGCGCCATGGCGCGCTGCTCGAGATGGGCGATCTGGCTGCGGCCGACGCGGAGCTCGCGCGGCTCGAGAAGGGCGTGAAGCGGCTTCACTCG
>CAYOIG010000011.1:0-5443 GCA_964403915.1 uncultured Myxococcaceae bacterium | reverse complement strand
GGCGCGCGCCACCAGCTCCTTGCCCGTGCCGCTCTCGCCGGTGATCAGCACCGGCACGTCGCTGCTCGCCACCTTGCCGATGGTCTTGAAGATCTCGAGCAGCACGGGGCTCTTGCCCACGAGACGCTCGCCCGGGCTCGTGCGCCGCGCGACCTCGCGCCGCAGCGCGCGCACCTCGTGCTCGAGGGCGCGCGTGCGGCGCGCCTTCTCGGTGAGCGCCGTGATCTCGGCCAGCCGGAAGGGCTTCACGAGGTAGTCGAGGGCGCCGCGCTTCATGGCCTCGACGGCGTTCTCGAGCGTGTTCTGCGCGGTGATGATCACGACCGCCATGTCGCGTGCGACGCTGCGTGCGTGATCGAGCAGCTCGAGGCCCGAGGGGCCGGGCATGCGCACGTCGAAGAAGGCGATGTCGAAGCGCCCCTCGCCGAGGGCTTCGAGGGCCGCATCGCCGCTGTCGACATCGACGACTTCGAGGCCGGCGGCTTCGAGCGCCTCGCGCAGCACGAAGCGGATCGAGGGCTCGTCGTCGGCAACGAGCGCGCGGGGGCGCGGGGTCTCGCTCACGCCGGAGCCCCGGCCGCTGTCTGGCGCAGCGGGAGCGCCACACGCGCCCGCGTACCCTCGCCGGGCACGCTCTCGATGCGGAGCGTTCCGTGGTGGCGGGCGATCCAGTGCTGCGAGAGCGCGAGGCCGAGGCCCGTGCCGCCGGGTCGCGTGGTGAAGAAGGGGGTGCCGAGGCGCTCCAGCACCTCGGGCGCGATGCCCGGGCCGCTGTCGTGCAGCTCGACCAGCACCGTCGCCACGGGCTCGCCATCGGCCCCCGCGAGCCGGTGCCCGAGCGTCATGCGCGTCGAGATCGTGAGCGTGCCGCCGCCTTCCATCGCCTGCAGCGCGTTGCGCGCGAGGTTGAGAAAGACCTGCGTCAGGCGATCGGCATCGGCCACGATCTCGGGCAGCGACGGATCGAAGCGCCGCTCGACACGGCTGCGCGCCCCGATGGGGTCGTGCGCCAGCAGGTCGAGCACGTCGTCGAGGACGCGGTGCAGGTTCACGGCCGCGAGCCGCAGCGCATCGCCCCGCGAGAAGACCATGAGATCGTCGACGAGCGTTCCGATGCGGTCGGCCTCGCGCACGATCAGCTCGGCCGCCTCGCGCGTCTTGTCGTCGGCCGCGCGCAGCGCCAGCAGCTCGCCCGCGCCGCGGATGCCGCCGAGCGGGTTCTTCACTTCGTGCGCGATGCCTGCCGCGATGCGGCCAAAGGTCTCGAGTCGCTCGCGTTCGGAGACCACGTGAGAGAGCTGCTGCTGGAGCGTTCGGTCGCGCAGCGCGAGCACGGCGCCGTCGGGACGGCCGCCGTCGCCGAACAGCGGTGCCGCCGCCACCTCGATCACCAGGGCCGGCCCGAAGCGCTGCGGCACGGGGCACTCGCTCTCGAGGCTCGTGCCGCCGCCGGCGAGCACCTCGCGGGCGAGCCGCGCCACCGCATGGCCGGGCCCGAGGAGCTTCTCCACGGGCCGCCCGGCCACCGCCTCCCGCGAGAGCCCGAGGATGCGGCTCGCCTCGGCGCTGACCTGCTCCACGCAGCCGGCGGCGTCGAGCACCACCACGCCGTCCGGCAGCGCATCGAGCAGGTGCGCAAGATCGCGCGGCGGCATGGTGTCCTCGGCCCGGCGACGTGCCTAATTATTGGGCAGCGTAGCCACCGGGCCGGTGCGCGTCGAGCGAGGAAGGCGCGCCGCTCGGCCTCAGGCGAGGAGCGTCTCCAGCAGTGCGTGGACCCGCCGGCTCGCCAGCAGGCCCATGTGATCGAGCCCGGGCAGCACGTGACGTTCGGCGTCGGCGCCGCCGAGGTGTGCGAGCGCGAGCGCACTCGATACCGAGACGAGCTTGTCGTTCGCGAGGCGGGCCGGCGGCCCGCCGGTGGCGGGCGAACGCGTGGCGGCCACGAAGACGTGGCGGATGCCGCTCGCCAGGGGCTGAGGCTGGCGGGGATCGTGAAGGTGGTCGGGGTCCCGGACGCCGCACCAATCGGTCTCGAGGAGGTTTCCGTGACGCAGGTCGCGGATGCCATCGGAGCGCAGGTTTCCGAGGCGCGACAACGGCGCGGTGTAGGGCACGAGGCGCAGCAGTCGGTTCGCATGATTGCCGATGCGCTCGAGCGCCGCGCCGTCGTGCGGCGCGCCCAGCGTGACCAGTGCGCGTACGCGGTCCGGCCAGCGCAGCCCCGCGGCCAGGGCCTGGTGCAGCGCGCTACGCGCCACGAGCCCGCCCATGCTGTGGCCGATCAGCCAGAGAGGCCCTGTGTCGGCGCTGCGCTCCAGAAGTTGCGAGAGCGCCGCTCCGTTCTGCGAGATGCGACTCCCCGAGTTGTAACGTAGATACGCGATGTCGAAGCCTGCGGCCTTTGCCGACCCGACGAAGCCCGGATGCGCGCCGCGCTGCCAGATGGTCTCGTTCGCGCACAGGCCATGCAGGAAGAGCAGCGCCGGCGCATCCGCCGCTGGCTGGTTCTCGCCTGCGCGATGCAGCGTCATGGGGAGGGCCAGCGGGTTGCCGGTCTGCGCCAGGCGATGGCCGAAGACGCCGTTTACGACGCTGCGCAGCTGCAGCAGGCCGGCCTCCTCGGCGCGGTCGGCAGCAGGAAGCAGGCGGCCCACGCTGCCGAAGGACGCGTGTGCCAGATGGAAGCCGGCACGGACGGCGGCGTAGACCGGCCGCGTCGGCACGTGCGCCGCGCCGAATGGCAACGAGAAGCTGGCGATCCTTCCGTGCATCTCGTGAACTACGTCGACCACATGGAGACCGAGCTCTGCGCCGAGCTGTGCGACCCCCGTGGCGACACCCAGGTGCCGCGCGACCATGGACGACCTCCGGACCGCTGCATGTGGGTGAGGTGGTTCGCCCCGCGTCTTCCTCAGAACGGCGGGCAGGCGAAGCCGAGCAGCGTGAAATTGAGGGCGTAGTGTGCGCCTGCTCCCGCGAGGACGAAGAGGTGCCAGACCTCGTGGTGCCCGAAGCGTTCGGGCCACGGGTCGGGCCAGCGGCCCGCGTAGACGATTGCGCCGAGGGTGTAGGCGAGACCGCCGCCGAGGAGCAGGGCGATCTCCCCGCCCGAGAGCTGCGGCAGCATGCGCTGGCCCGGGATCAGCACGACCAGGCTCATGGCGAAGTAGAGGGTCATGCCCACCCAGGACGGCGACTCGATCCAGAACACCTTCAGCAGCGTTCCGACGACGGCGAACGCGGCGATGACGGAGAGCAGCACCACGCGCATCGTGCCGTCGAGGAGATGGAGGAGCAGCGGCACCGCGGTGCCGCCGATCAGCAGGAAGATCGCTGCGTGGTCGAGGCGGCGCAGCCAGCGGTTGCCACGCTCGCCGATGTCGAAGAAGTGATAGAGGCTCGAGGCGAGAAAGAGCGCGACGAGCGCAGCGCCGTAGATCGCCATGCCGGCCTCCTTCGGCCGGTCGTGCGCTGCCCGCTCTACGAGCACCGCGGCGGCGACGAGCGCAGCGAGGAAGCCCGCGAAATGCGTCCAGGCGCTGGCGGGATCTTTGAAGATGCGCACGCGCAGCGTCGCCGGAAACGTACGCGCCAGGGGAGCGGGGAGGGGTCTCGACATGCGGTGCCGAGTCTAGACTCTGCCCGCGTCGCGGTTGTCACGATTGGGTGAAAACCCGGCGCCGATCGGCCGGGGGGCACGTCCTGGCGCCCCGCGGGTTCTGAACGCGCGCGGTGTCGGGGCCTTGCCGCTCGGGTTGCCCCGCGGCGGCCGCCTCCCGTGCGCTTCCGCAGGGGCGCCCGGACCGTTACCGTGGGCGCCATGCGCAGGGGTCTTACGGCAGTGGACGCTCTCCAGACCGTTCTCGCGGCGGCGCAGCCGCTGCCGCCCGAGCGCGTGCCGATCCAGGCAGCGGCGGGCCGGGTGCTCGCCGAGGCGGTGCTCTCGGGGCTGACGCTTCCTCCGGCCGACTGCTCGGCCATGGACGGTTACGCGGTGCGGTCGGCCGATCTCGCGGGCGTCTCGGCCGCGAGCCCGTGCCTGCTCGAGGTGCGCTTCGAGGTGGCGGCGGGCGCCACGGCTGCCGGCGCGATCGGGCCCGGCGAGGCGGCGCGGATCTTCACCGGTGCGCCGCTGCCGCCAGGGGCCGACACCGTAGTGCGTCAAGAGGAGACGGCCCGCGAGGGCGCGCGGGTTCTCGTCCGCGTGGCCGCGCCCACCGGCGAGAACGTGCGCGCCGCCGGGGAAGACGTGCGCGCGGGAGACCGCGTGCTCGGCCCCGGCGCACCGATCGGAGCGGCCGAGATCGGCCTGCTCGCCTCGCTCGGTCGCAGCCAGGTGGCCGTGCACCAGCGGCCCCGCGTCGCGATCCTCTCGGGGGGCGACGAGCTGGTGGAGATCGACGGCAGCCCGGGCGGCGGTCGCATCGTCTCGTCGAACTCCTACTCCCTCGCTGCGCAGTGTCGCGAGACCGGCGCCGAGCCGGTCTACCTCGGCATCGCCCCCGATACGCCCGAGGCGCTCGAAGGGGTGCTGCGCCGCGGCCTTCGCTGCGACGTGCTCATGAGCTCGGCGGGCGTCTCGGTGGGAGACCGTGACTACGTGCGGCCCGTGCTCGAGAAGCTCGGCTGCACGCTGGTCTTCTGGGGCATCGAGATTCGGCCTGGCCATCCTCTCGTCTTCGGCCGCTTCGGCGAGGCCGGGCCTCTCGTCTTCGGCCTGCCCGGAAATCCCGTCTCGGCGATGGTTACCTTCGAGCAGTTCGTGCGGCCCGTGCTGCGGCGGCAGCTCGGCCTCTCGAAGCTGTTTCGCCCGCTCCTGCAGGCGACGCTCGCGGAGACGCTCCGCAAGAGCGCCGGCCGCCTGCACTTCGTGCGCGTCGGCCTCGAGCGTCGCGGCGAGGAGGTTCTGGCGCGGAGCACGGGCAACCAGAGCTCGGGCGTGCTGCGCTCGATGTCGCTGGCGCAGGGGCTGCTCGTCTTCCCGGCCGACGCCACAGAGCTGCGGGCGGGCGAGAAGGCCAGCGTGCAGGTGCTGGACGAGGGCTTTCTCGCCGCGGACGCGCCGGGCTACTGAGCGTGAATGCCGCCCGAGCGTGCCGCGGGCGGGCAGAGGCGGGGGCCTCACGCCGATGCCGCGGGTGCCGCTAGCTTGCGCACCGATCGCATCGCAGATCTCAGCGGCGCCGTGCTGCTGGGCGGCGCGTCGTCGCGCATGGGAAGCGACAAGGCAGCCCTCGTGCTCGGTGACGCACCGCTCGCAACGCGCCTCGCGCGCCTGCTCGCTGCGCTGTGCGGCGAGGTGCTGCTCGTCGGCGGGACGCCGCCGCCCGGGGCGCCCGGCCGGGTGGTCGCCGACCCCGAGGGCCCGCGCTGCGCGCTGCGCGGTCTGGTGGCGGCGCTCGCGGCCGCGCGGGGTGAGCGCGTGCTGGTGGTCGCGACC
>CAYOIG010000010.1:0-3062 GCA_964403915.1 uncultured Myxococcaceae bacterium | reverse complement strand
GACCGGCATCGAAGACCTCGGTCCTGCCGCGCCGTGAGCCGTCGCTTCGTCTTCCTCGATCGCGACGGAACGCTCGTACGCGATACCGGCTACGTCCACAGGCTCGAAGACTACGTGCTGCTGCCCGGCGCAGCGGAGGGCCTTCGTCGGCTCCAGCGCGCGGGCTTCGCGCTCGCCATCGTGACGAACCAGAGCGGGATCGGGCGCGGCCTCTACACCACGGAGCAGTTCGAGGCGTTTCAGCGGCACCTGATCGCAGATCTCGCTCGCCAGGGCATCCGGATCGAGCGCACGTTCGCCTGTCCGCACCGGCCCGAAGCGGGCTGCGGCTGCCGAAAGCCTGCACCCGGCCTGCTCTGGCGCGCGCGCGACGAGCTCGGCGCCGATCTCTCCCGCTCCTGGGTCGTGGGCGACGGGGCGCGCGACGTCGAGGCCGCGCGCAATGCCGCCTGCGCGGGCGCCATCCTGGTTGGCGGGCCGCCCGGAGCGGCTGCGGCGGCAGGCGCGGCAGCGGCGAGCGATCTCGTCGAGGCGGCCGCGATCATCCTCGCGGGCGCTGAGGGCGCCTAGCCGCCCGGCTCGCTCCGCTCGCCGGCAGCCCTACGGCGCGCCAAGCAGCTTGTGGGTCTGCGGAATCACGCGCACGTCCCGCAGACTGCGGGACGCGCGGGCGGCGAGCTCGAGGAGCCGCGCGGCCGGCACGCTCTCCTTCACGCCGCCGCAGGGGGTCACGGGCTGCAGCACGAGACAGGCCTGCGGATGCACGCGCGCGACACAGCCGAGCGCCACGTCGATCTCCGCATTCGTAGACGACGGTGTCACCACGATCTTGACGACGGTCTCCGGAGCACGGCGCGCCACGACGAGAAAGCGTTCGTGCGCCGCCTCGAATCCCGGTGCCGGGCCCTGCGCAGGGTCGCTCGCGCGCCGCACCTCGCTCGCGAGCTTCCAGTCCATCGAGACGACGTCGATCTCATCGATCACGGTCTCGAGCGCCTCGGGAAGGGCCCCATGGGTCTCGAGCAGGATGCGCGGGCCGAGGCCGCGCAGCGCCTGCGCCAGCGCACGCACGGCGCCCGGCTGCAGCAGCGGCTCTCCGCCCGTGAGGCTCACGAAGGCGTGCCGTTCGACGTCGAGCGTCTTGGCGATCTCGACCACGGTCTGGGCCGCGACGGGGTTCTGAAGGCTGCGCGAGCCAACCGGAACCTGCTCCCCGTCGACCCGGCAGCGCTGTGCGGGCCGCCACGTCTGTGGCGAGTCGCACCAGCGGCAGCGCAGGTCGCACTCGCCAAAGCGGACGAAGAGCGTCCGCAGCCCGAGCTGCGGGCCCTCTCCCTGCACCGAGGAGAAGATCTCGACGAGATTCGCGTGCGTCGCGGCCTGGATCTCAGCCCTCGAGAATGGAGCGTCCCATGGCGACCTCGGCCAGCAGCTCGTCGATGCGCTCCGGATGCAGCGCGAGACGCCGCACCGTCGCGCGGGCCACGTGGTCGGCATCGGGAAGCGCCTCGATCCAGTCGTGCTTGTCGGCCATGTGCTCCATCATGGAGAGCACGTCGAGCGCGCGCCGGCCCGGCATCTCGTCCGCGGCCAGCACCACGATCTCCTCGCCCTCGACCCAGGCCAGCGAGAGCGCAGCGCCGTAGCGCTCACGTGCGATGCGCGCGGTCAGGTGGAGATCGAGCGCCGGCGGCACCGGCACGGCCACCAGCCCGTAGCCACCGAAATGGACCAGGCGGAAGTCCTGCCCCGTCACGAACTCCACCTCGGGCGGCACCGGCGGTGCCTGTGCGCTGGCGGCCTCGCGGGCGAGGTCGCTCGGACGCCCGATCAGCATCGGCTCGAGATCCGCGCGGCGCTCTCCCGGGCGTGCCGCGACGCTCGCGAGGCGCGTCCACCAGATGCGGCCCCAGCGCTCGTAGTCATGATGGCTGAAGCGCGCGCAGACGAGGTCCACGAGCTTGTCCGAGAAGCGGCTGCGCCGCCCGCACTGGGCGAGCACCGTCGGTAGCGAGCTGCGCGTGCCAGGCGTCACGTGCACGGCATCCGCGCCGATGGCGCCGCGCAGGCGTTCGACGTCTTCGGGCGGCCAGGCATGATGGTCGTACCAGACGAGCCGGTCGCGATAGAGCGCCGCGGCCTGCACCACGTCCCGTGCCGGCGAGGCCGAGAAGCCGATCACGTGAATCGGCGTCTCCTCGCGAAGATCGGTCGCCACGCCGCGGAAGAAGGTCATGAGCTCGGCTTGGGGATAGACCCAGATTCCTTCCAGCAAGCGCAGCTCGCGTGCCAGCAGGACGGCCGCCGCCAGCGAGTCGCGGTCCGCGTGGGCGAGGATCGCGATGCGCTTCGGGCGCTGGGGCCTCTCCCGGGGCGCCTCGTGCACGATCGGGGGAGCCGCCTTCGCAACCCGCGCGCGGCGCCGCAGATCCCGCTCGCGCCGCATGCGTTCCGTCTCGGGATCGCTCTCCTCCTCGGCCTCTTCGTCGTCCTCCTCGTAGGGAACCTCGGGCTCCTCCACGAAATCGGGCGCGTCGGCGGAGAGGGGGGCCAGCGCCTCGGCCAGATCCGCGTCGTCATCCGCCTCGTCGGCACTCTCGTTCCGCAAGGGCTCGGCGCGCACCGGTCCGTCGCTACGTCCGCCACGCCGGTCGCGCTCCCGGCCGGAGCGCAGCGAGGCTTCCGGGCGCTCGGCGCGTGGCGCCCGTTCTTCCTCGTCTCCACCCTCAGTCGTCTCGCGGCCGGCACCATCCCCCTCCGCAGAGCCCGCGCGGCCGCGGCCGCGACCGCGGCCGCGCCGTCGGCGGCGCCGGGGGCCATCGCCGGCGGCACCTTCCCTGAGGGGCCCTGCGCCGCTGCCTTCCTCGGGCGTGTCGAGGTCGAAGAAGGAGACTTCCTCGAAGGGCGCGCTCCCGGCAGCCGGACGCGAAGTCTCCGCCTCCCGCGCACGAAGGCGCTCTGCGTCACGCAGCGGGGTTTCGCCGCGCAGGGGCCCTGCCCCGCGCCCCCCGGTGCGACCGCCGCGGCCTCCCCGGGCGCGGCGCCCTCCGGGTTCCTCGGTC
>CAYOIG010000009.1:0-2994 GCA_964403915.1 uncultured Myxococcaceae bacterium | reverse complement strand
CACCTCGCCGAGATAGCCGTCGAGCGAGACGAGGTTGCCCGTTCGTGCGCCGAGCAGCACCTCGCGAACCTCCTCGCTCGCCGGGATCATGTGCATGTTGGCGCTGTGGAGCGTGATCGCGGCGAACTCGATCGGCAGCTCCCGTGCAGACCAGAAGAAGAAGCGGCCGTACTGGTCGATGTCGAGATCGGCGAGGATGCCGCTCGAGGACATGGGGCCCCAGCCGAGGGCGAGGTCCACGGGCGCGATTCTCGCGCCGCGGTCGTAGCGGTAGCGCTCCGCGCCCAGCACCCGCGCCTCGAGCGAGAAGCGGGCGAGGGCCCTCACGTGATGGCCCGGAAGCTCGAAGACCGGCCCATTCGGAAGGTCCTGCTGCCGGGGGTCGTTCGGCGCGAGCACCCCCGGTGGACGCTCGATCGGACGTCCGGTGATCCACCAGTGGCCGGCAAAGAGAAGCGCCAGCAAGAGCAGGATGGCTCGCGACATCCTCTCGTCTTCGGCGGCTGCGCGCGCGGGTTGAGCCCGAGCCGACCCTCCGCCGATCGGGCCGCTCCTGGCGAGGCTTCAGTCGCCTCGCATCCCCGGCGCCTCGTGGCCGCTGGCGGCGACGTAGTCGGCGTAGCCGGCGCCGTAGACGCGCGCGCTCCCGGGCTCGAGCTCGAGCACCCGGTTCGTGAGCGCCGCGAGGAAGCGGCGGTCGTGGGACACCAGCAGCAGGGTTCCGTCGAAGCTCGCGAGCGCGCCGATCAGCATCTCCTTGGTCGCGAGGTCGAGATGGTTCGTCGGCTCGTCGAGCACCAGGAAGTTCGGCGGGTCGTAGAGCATGCGAGCCAGTACGAGGCGCGCCTTCTCGCCGCCCGACAGCAGGCGGCAGCGCTTCTCGACGTCGTCGCCCGAGAAGCCGAAGGCGCCCGCCAGCGCCCGAAGCGAGCCGACCGTCGCGTTCGGGAACGCCTGCGAGAGCGTTTCCCACACGCTCTCGTCGCCGCTCAGCACCTCCATCGAATGCTGTGCGAAGTAGCCGAGCCGCACCGCCGCGCCGGGCACGACGCTCCCCGCGTCGGGCGTCGCCTCGCCCGCCACGAGCCGGAGCAGCGTGGACTTGCCTGCGCCGTTGGCGCCCATGACGCACCAGCGCTCGCGACGCCGGATGAGCAGGTCGAGCCCATCGAAGACCACGTTCGCGCCGAAGGCCTTGTGTACGCCCGCGAGGCGCACCACGTCGTCGCCGGAACGCGGAGCGGCACGAAACTCGAATTCGATCGTCTGGCGGCGTTTGGGCGGCTCCACCTTCTCGATCTTCTCGAGCTTCTTGACGCGCGACTGCACCTGCGCCGCGTGGCTGGCGCGGGCCTTGAAGCGCGCGATGAACGCCTGCTCCTTCGCGAGCATCGCCTGCTGGCGCGCGTACTGCGCCTCCTGCTCGCGCTCGGCGAGTGCGCGCTGGCGCTCGTAGAAGTCGTAGCCTCCCGAGTAGGTGAGAAGCTCACCGCCGTCGATCTCGATGATCTTCGAGACCATGCGGCTCAGGAACTCCCGATCGTGGGAGGTCATCAGGAGCGCGCCGCCGAAGCTGCGCAGCCAGCCCTCGAGCCAGAGGATCGATTCGAGGTCGAGGTGGTTCGTCGGCTCGTCGAGCAGCAGCGCATCGGGCTGCATCACCAGGATCCGCGCCAGCGCGACGCGCATCTTCCAGCCGCCGGAGAGGGCGCCCACGTCGCCGTCCATCTGCTCGGGCGAGAAGCCGAGGCCCGCCAGCACCTCCCGGGCGCGCGCTTCGAGGCCATAGCCGCCGAGCTCCTCGAAGCGGGCCTGCACCGCGCCGTAGCGCTCGACGAGGGCCTCCATCTCGTCCGCCCGCTCGGGATCGGCCAGGGCGTGCTCCAGGGCGTGGAGATCCCGTGCGGCGTCCGAGACCGGGCCCGCACCGTCGAGCGTCGCCTCGACGACGCTTCGGTCCTTCATCTCGCCCACGTCCTGGCTGAAGTAGCCGATGCCGATGCCTCGATCGACGGCCACCTGCCCGTCGTCCGGCTCCTCCTCGCGCGCGATCAGGCGGAAGATGGTGGTCTTCCCGGCACCGTTGGGCCCCACGAGCCCCACCTTCTCGCCACGGTTGACGACGGCAGAGGCCTCGAGAAAGAGAATCTGCCGGCCGTGTCGCTTGGAGACGGAGTCGAGGCGGATCAATGCTTCGCCGCCACTTCGAACGGGAACGCGCGGCAGTCTGCGCGTGCTGCGTACTCCCGTTCCGAGTAGCCGCGCCCCCAGTTGGCGAGCGCGCGCAGCACGTCACAGCGCTGATCGGGAGTCTCGAGGCCGGGATCCGTCTCGACGGCGGCGATCACGCTCGCAGGCGTCTCGATCTCGCTCGCCATGCGGATGCCGCCCCCGGCCTCCGTATCGAGCACCACGTACTTCGGGGCCGTCGCGGACGAGGGATCCCATGCCGTCCATGCAGGGAGCTCTCCACTCGCACCGCGACCTGGATCGCCCTTGCGCGCGAACGCGGCCCAGTAGGACATGAGCGCCTTCGAGAGGGCCTCACGGCCGGCGGCGTTCTCCTGCGTGAAGATCATGCTCGCGGCGCGGCCGAGATCGAAGTGACCGAAGACGAAGGGGATCTCGAAGCCGTGCGAGGCGCCCAGCATCTTCGAGAGGTCGGCGCCGAGAAGGGTCGGCTCCTCGTCCCAGTCGAAGCGGTAGACGAAGACCGACGGCTCGCTCGCGCGCATGGCCGCCGCGGGGCCGTCCGCGCCCGTGGCCTTCCACAGGCGCGAGAGGTAGTCGGCGGTGGCTAGCGTTCGATCCTCGTCCACGAAGCGCGGCAGGACCCAGAGCAGCTTCTTTACGTGCTTTGGATCCGGGAACAGGAAGAGCCGGTTCTCGTCGCGATTCGTGCCGAGGATCACCGGCACGCGGTTCCAGCCGTCCGTGGTGGAGAACCGAGCATCGAAGCCATCTGCCGGGAGCACCACGCCGTCGCCGAAGACG
>CAYOIG010000008.1:0-3349 GCA_964403915.1 uncultured Myxococcaceae bacterium | reverse complement strand
GGACTCCGCCCGCAGCGCGCGTGTCGCCTCCTCATCGCGCCGTACGAGCGAAGCGTACTCGCTCGCGGCGTGGATCGCCGCCCGCGCCGCCGCCTCGGCGTCGCTGCCAGCGCTCCCGGCGAGGGCTGCCGCGAGCGCCTGTACGGCCTCGCGCTCGCGGCCCGCCTCGGGCACGGCAGCGGGCGCCGGCCCGCCGCCGGGCCAGACGCGCGCGCGATTGAGCAGCACGCCGGCGAGCGGCACGCCGGAGGTCTGCAGCCGTGCGAGAAACGCCTCTGCGTGCGCGACCGATTCGGTGGCCGGGCCGGCGGCGAGCACGAAGCCCGTCTCGCTGCCGAGGAGCAGGGCGTTCACGCGGCGCGCGCGCTGCCGGAAGCCTTCGGACATGCCCTCGAAAGCCATCAGGAACTCCGAGACGTCCTCGAGGAAGCTCACGCCCGAAACCTTCTCGATCACCTGCAGCACGCGCCGAGTTCCGCGCTGGAAGATGCGGAAGCCGAAGCGGCCCGCGGCGAAGGCCGGATGCAGCAGCAGCTGGACGATCGAGCTGTCGAGGAACTCGAGCAGGCGCTGGGGCGCCTCCAGGAAGTCGAGGGCATGCTGCGAGGGCGGTGTGTCCACGATCAGGCGGTCGAACTTCCCGCTCTCGGCCAGCTCGAAGACCTTCTCCATCGCCGAATACTCGGCGCTGCCGGCCAGCGCGTCGGAGACGTTCTGGTAGATCCGGTTCTGGAGGATGCGGTCGCGCGCCTCCGGGCTTTCGGCGAAGCGCTCCACCAGGTCGTCGAAGGTGCGCTTCATGTCGAGCATCAACGCGGAGAGAGCGCCCTCGGCCGGGACACCGAGACGTGTCAGAACGTCCCGCGAGATGGCGCGAGGCCGGTTGCCGAGGGCGCCTACGCCGAGCGCGTCGGCGAGGCGACGGGCCGGATCGATCGTGAGCACGAGCGCGCGCTTTCCGCTCCGCGCCGCACCGAGGGCGAGCGCCGCCGCGAGCGTCGTCTTGCCGACTCCGCCGGCGCCGACGCAGACAATGATGCGCTTGTCCCGGAGCAGCGCTGCGGGGCCCGCCATCGGCTTCATGCCACTGCGCCTCCGGGCGCCGCCAGCAGCGCATCGGCGAGGCGGGCCAGATCGTCGGGGCCGCGGATGCCGCTCGCGAGATAGGGCAGCGGGACCAGCGGGAGCGCCGTCAGGCGCGCGATCTCCGCCGACCAGTGACGGTTGAGCTCGAAGCGCGCCCGGAGGTGCGCGCCGCAGGCGGCGAGCGCGGGCGGGGAGGGCAGGCCGGTGAGGCGCAGGTCCGAGGGCAGCCGTGCCACGCGCTCGTCGAGATCGTCGAGGCCGGGAGGGAAGGGAGCGCCGACGATGCTGTTCACCACGACGCGGTCGACCGGAACGCCGACGTCGCGCCGCACTCTCTGCACGAGCTCGGCGGTCTCCCGCGCGGGCTGCTCCTCGGCAAGGGCCACGGGCAGCAGCAATGTTCGCTCGGGATCCGTGAGCATGGCCTCGACCCAGCCCGCGTGCTTGCGCAGCGGGCCGGCCCGTACGGCGCTGCCGACGACGCGGGGCACGTCGAGAAAGGTGAGCCCGTGACCGGTCGCCGGCGCATCCACGATGAGCAGCTCGTGCTGGGGCTCGCCGGCCGCCGTCGTCCGCTGCTCCAGGTGCCAGATCTTGCCCAGCGTGATCAGCTCTCGCCATCCGGGCGACGCCTCCATGAGCTGCCGGAAGGCGCGGTTGCGAAAGACGAGGTCGACCACGGAGCGGAGGCCGATCTGGAGGCCGAGATACTCGGCGAGCGCCTCGAAGGGATCGATGCGCATCACCGTGAGGCGCGGCCGGAGCGCACGGCCTGCGTAGCCCACGGGCCGGGTTCCGGGCGCGATCAGGCGTGGCACGTGCTCGTCACGCCCGACCTCTGCGACCAGCACCCTGCGGCCCGCCCGGGCGGCGGCGAGGGCGAGCGCCGCGACGACGCTGGTCTTCCCGGTGCCGCCCTTGCCCGTGACGATCACGAGGCGCCGCTCGAGGAGCGGGCGCGCGGTCTCGGCCACGGGCGGAGTCCTCCGGTTTCTCAAGCCCCCCGCCGGGGGCGCCGAAACGACTGCGGGAAGCCGACGCTAGCACACGGGGGAGCGCGTGATCGTCACCTGCCAGCGTTGCGAGACCCGCTTCCAGCTCGACGACCTGCGCGTACCCGCCGCCGGCGCGCGCGTCCGCTGCTCGCGTTGCAAGCACGCCTTCCTCGCGCTGCCGCCGAGCGCCAGCGCCGAGCAGACGATCCACGCCGCCGCCGAGGGTGCCCTCCTGGCCGAGGCGCCGACACCGCCGAGCGTCACCGAGGATCTACCGGAGCCGCTGTCGTCTGCAACGGAGGACGAGGACGAGTGGCAGTTCGCGGATCAGGCCCCGCCGCAGCCGTCGCCGGTGCACGGACCGCCCTCCGGTACCAGGGCGGATCCGTGGGAAGGCGTGCTCGAGGACGAGAAGCCTCCCGAGGCCCGGGAGCTCGACGCGCTGGGCAGCCCCGAGAGCTGGAGCTTCGTCTCGGAGGAGATCCCCCCGCTGCGGCCACCGCGCGCGGCAAGCCTCGCCGAATCTGGATCCCGAGGTGCCGGCGTCGCCATCGGTCGGCTGCGCCGGCCGGAGCCCGCGGCGACGGAGCTAGCGACGGAGCCGGTCGGTTCGCCATCCCAGGCCTTCGACCGTGCGGGCTGGCTGCTGACGGCGCTGCTGCTCCTCGCCATCGTCCACGGCATCGACTGGCGCGGCGCGCCGGCGCCCTTGCGCCGGAGCTTCCCGCTGGGCGAGGGGCTCGCGATCGAGGATCTCTCGCTCCGGCGGCTCGAGAACCGGGTCGCTGGGCCTCTGCTCGTGGTGGGCGGCGTGATCGTGAACCCGGGCACCGACGCGGCCGGCCGGGCCGGTCGGCTCGTCGCTCGGGTCGTCAGCCCGGGCGCGAGTGCCGAGGCGATCGCTGCGGCGCCGCGAATGCCAGAGATGCTTCGCGAGGCGCCGCCGGAGCCTTCAGGCGACGGCGGTGCGCCGCTGCTCGCGGAGCCGCTCGCTCCGGGCGCACGCATTCCCTTCGAGGCGCTGATCGCTGGCGCCCCCGAAGCCGGCGCGCGGCTCGAGCTTCGGCTCGTGCCGATTCCGGAGGCGGCGGTGTCGGTCAGCTCGGAGAAGCAGGAGGCGACGGCGCCCGCTACGAGCGTTCCTTCCCCTCCGTTACCTCGTCCTTCTTCGGGGTGACGTCGATCTCGTCCTTCCCCGACACGCCGGTCTTGAAGTTCTTGATCGCCCTGCCGAGGCCCGCGCCGACCTCGGGCAGCCGTCGCGCTCC
>CAYOIG010000007.1:0-4782 GCA_964403915.1 uncultured Myxococcaceae bacterium | reverse complement strand
GCAGGCGCTCGCCCGCGGCGGGCTCCAGCGAGAGCGCGAGCTCTCGCCGGGACTCCTGCTGTCCGAGCGTCGAGATGCGCTGCACACCGCCGGCGGGCGTCCTCGCCTGCCGGACCACCGGAAGGTAGTAGGCCGTGACGTCGGCCGTGAATGTCTCGCTCCGCATCTCGAAATCATGGGTGCGCGGCAGGTAGTCACTCCAGCGGTCGAATACCAGCTCCATCGGATCGCCGGGATCGAGGTCCACGCTCGTGGGCGGATCGAGCGGATGCAGCGAGCCCTTGGCCCACTGGAAGATCTGCGGCGTGCTGACACTCTGGCCGTCGATCCCGATCGCGAGGCCCGGCGGATCGGTGCGGAAGGCGATCTGGAGCGGCGTGAAATGAGCCGTCACGGAGCGCGGCCCCTCCATGGTCGCGCCGGCGAGGAGCCCGGCCGCGCTCACGACCTGCCCCGACCAGTCGCTGAGGCGATGGTCCGCCACCGGCACGGCGAGGAGCTGCACGAAGCTCTGGTAGGGGTAGAAGCCATCCGCGGACGCAGGCTCGACCACGATGCTTCCACCCTGGGCCGGCGAGACCTCGGTCCGCAGGCGGTGCAGCACCTTCACCACCGCCGTCGGCCACTCGTTCTGGCCGCTCGCGGTGAAGAGCTGCTGCTGCGAGCCCCCGTTCGTCCAGCCCACGAACTCCTGTCGCGTGTCCTCGGTCTGCAACAGGTAGGGCTCGATCTGGTGCTGTGAGCCCGCCGCCCAGTCGCCGTAATAGGGGCCTTCGCGCAGCACGCCATCGACCAGCAGCTTCTGTCCCGGCGGGATGGTGTCGATCGCAACCAACGGCCGCACGGGCAGCTGGAACACGCCGCGGCCGCGTGTGCCGGCGACCAGGAAGTCGCCGTCCACGAGCAGCCTCGAAATGATCTTCGAGGGCAGGCCCTCGCTGAACGGCGACCAGACGAGGCCCTCGCTGGCAGAGCGGTAGACCCCCTTCGACGTGGCCGCGTAGAGGGCGCCGGTGGCGTCCCGCGCGACGTCCGTCACGGCGGGCAGCTTGCCGAAGCTGCGATCCTCCCAGCCGACACCGAAGTCTTCGGTGCGCCAGACGGATCCGGCGAGGGTGGCGCTGTTGGTCATCGCCACGTAGACGCGGTTCTCCGCGCCCGGATCCGGGTAGATGGCAGTGATCCGCGCATCGAGCGCCGGGTCGAGGACGAAGGTGTCCGTATTGATGCCGTCGGTCTTGAACAGCGTGCCGCTCGTGCGGAGCGCGAAGTAGAGCCGATCGTCGATCACGGGCGAGGGCGCGATCACCGACACCTCGGGTGCGCCGGAGGGCCGGTGCTCGCTCCAGAGGTCGCCTCGATTGGTGCTGCGGAAGAGCTGCAGCCGGCCCGTGAAGAGCTCCCCTTCCCGCAGAGGGTTCGGCGCCAGCGGCGCGACGTCTGCGGCGGGCTGCGTCGCGCTCAGTCCGCTGGTGATCGTCGTCCAGCTCGCGCCGCCGTCGTCGGAGCGAGAGAAATCGCCCCGGCGCAGGCCGGCATAGAGCACGTCCGGGTCGAAGGGATCGAAGCGGGCCTCGCTAGCCGGCTCGTTCGCGCCGAACGCCACTTGCCAGTCGAAGGGGTCGCCGGCACCGAGAAGCGTGCCGCTGTCGGCCGTCCCTGCGAGCAGGGCCCCGCTTCCGTCGCGCTTCGCGTCGAGGCTCACGATCTGCGTGATCGGCAGCCCTGCGTTACGGACTGCCACCGTCTGCCAGGCCGAGTCGATCAAGGCGACGCCCGAGCGACCCACCACCACCGCGCCCAGGAAGTCGATCGCGATCTCGTGCACGCCCCGGACCGTCGAGGCGAGTGGCGTCCAGCTCTGGCCAGCGTCGGTGCTGCGGAAGAGACGATCTCCTCCGAGGAGCATGCGGGCATCGTCCGCTGGATCGATCGCGAGCGCGTTGGCGAAGCCGCAGCGGTCTTTCGCCGGGCAGAGCGAGGATGGAACCGGCAGCTCGGTCCAGCTCGCACCGAAGTTGCTCGATTCGAGCAGAATGATGCGGTCGGTGTCGCTGAAGGTGGCGAGGTCCTGCACGGCTGCACGCAGCAGCCCCGGCGTCTGTCCGGAGACTGCGAGCACGGCCGTGGCCACCGCGGGGTTCTCCACCGCGTTCACGCCCGGCCAGGCCGAAACGAAGCTCCAGGTCGCTCCGCGGTCGAGGCTCTGGTAGAGACCGACGCGACCGGAGGCGAAGGCCCGGTTGGCATCGAAGGGATCCTTCACCACGGTCGTGAAGGAGTCGCCGGTCTTCACCTCGGCGAGCGTTGCGCCGCCGTCGGTCGAGAGCATGAGGCCGCGATCTCCCGCGAGGAGCACGCGCTGGGGCTCACCGGGCCAGATCAGGACGTCGCCCACGTACGCCGTTCGCGAGGCATCGCTCTGGAAGCCCCAGCTCGCGCCGCCATCGCTCGTTCGCGCGCTGCCGACGGCATCGCCCACGGTGCCCGAGTCCTGCAGGTTGCCCGTGCTCACCAGGTAGTGATCGTTCTCGGCGGGATCGATCGCCAGCGCACTCACCGGCGCGATGTCGAGCCAGGGCGCGATCGCAACCCAGCTCGCGCCGCGATCCTCGGAGCGGAATACGCCCGCCGCGGGCGTCCCGATGAGGATGCGATCCGGATTCGAGGGATCGACCGCAACCGCCGTGACGCGCCCTCCCACATTCGAGGGCCCGAGCTCCTGCCAGGCAACGAGGGGCTGCGCCGCGACGCTGCACGCCTGCAGCACGCAGGCCGCAGAGCAGCAATCTGCGCCGGACGTGTTGCCGTCGTCGCAGCTCTCGCCGGCCTCGAGCACGCCGTTGCCGCAGACGGAGCTGGCGCGGGCCGCGTCAGGCGCGAGCGCGACGAGACCGAGCACGAGGCACGCCGTCCCCCAGCGCGCAGCATGCGTGCGCCCGCGCACGCTCAGAGCCCCGCGCCCGGCCCAGCTCCCGCCGCATCGAGCAGATCGCTGAGATAGACGAGCCCGGAGATCACGGGCCCATCCTCCATCAGGTGATAGGCCCCGGGCACGTAGAGCAGCACGTCCTGCCCGAGAGGGGGCGCCGCGACCGCGGAGCAGCGGTCTCGGATGTCGACCGCCACGCTGCCGCCGAAAACGTTCCGGAGCGCCGACCACAGCACCTGCTGCTGCACGGGCACGATGTTGTCGTCGCCGGCGGCGAGCACGAGCGTGGGGTTCGTCGCGTTCAGGACATCCGGGATCGGCGAGCGCGCGGCGTATTCGGCATCCGTGCAGCCGGCGTGGCCGCAGACGACCCCGTCGATGACGTCGGCGAAGGCGGGGCCGCCGGTATTCCAGTCGAGGGTGCTGCCATCACAGCGGGTCTCGACCTTCGGCGCCCACGCCGTGCGGTGGAAGGTGACGAGGGATTTCCAGTCCGTCATCGGCGCGATCGCCACCACGGCCCGCAGGTTCGGGATCTTCGTGCCGGCGCGCAGCGCCACGCAGCCGCCCATCGAGCCCCCCACGAGGGCGAGACGGTCGGGATCGACCACGTCGAGGCCCCGCAGGAAGATCGCCGCCGCCGCGACGTCATCGGCCTCGCCGAGACAGAGCTCGGGCTGTCCCTGACCGCCGTCCTGCCCGCGGAACGAGGGCACGAAGGCCGTGCGTCCGCTCTGTGCAGCCCAGCGGTAGCAGGTGCCGACCGTGTCCCCGCCGTCGGGATTGACGAAGAGGCCGCCGAAGCCGCCGTGCAGGTGGATCACCGTGGAGCGCGGCTGCCCGTCGTCGACGAAGCAGAGCAGGCCTCCGACGGCGAGCCCCGACGAGAGGTACGCCACGAAGTCGAGCGCGACGGGGCCGAGCGTGACGAGACGCTGGCGGCCGAGAAGCGTGCCATCCCCATTCGCTGCAGCGACGGCTGCGAACGGTCGCAGCGCTCCGACCGCGGACCGCAGCGGCGCGGAGGCTTCGGCCCCTGCACCCACACACGGCTCCTGGCCACCGGCCGCTGCCACGCGCTGGAGCGATGCCGAGCCGCAGGCCGCGGAGAGCAGGCGCTCGAAGACAGGGGGCTGGCGAGGCCCGGGCTCGGGCCACCTCGCGGGGGCAGCGGCGAACAGCGTGAGCGGCAGCAGCAGACCGAGCGCGATCCGGAGTATCAAGGGCAGCAAGCGCATCGGAATATTGTAGTTCGCAGGGGGGGTTCGGCCTACGCGGGGTTTCACCGAGACCGCACTCCGTGGGTCTACGGGCGCAGGAGCCGTGCCTCTTCCTGCCCGATGAATGCGGCAAGGACGCGCAGCCTACCGGCAGTTACCCACGGTAGAGTCGCGCCAGCACAGGGGAGCAGCCGACCCGGTCGAGGCGCAACCCACCGGCACTCCAGACGCAGGCGCCGGGGACCGATGGAAACGCTGAGCCCCTCTCATGACGGGAGCCCGATGACAGACCCGCCCGAAAGAGCATGGACGACGTCGCCGGGCCCCTCCCCGGCGCCGCGCGCCCTGCTGTTCGTCGCGGCGGCGCTCTTCGCGATCCTGCTCGTCGCAGCAGGCTCTGCTTCGTCGCGAAACGCGGCGCTCACGCTCGGCGGCCTCGGGGGCCTCGTCGGTCTTCTCGGCATCGTGCGCTTCGCGCCGGAGCGCGCCGGCGACAGCCTGCTGCTGCTCTTCATCGCCCTGCTCGCGATCCCGGTCGACGCCTATCTCGGCTACCAGGAGCACACGGGAGGCTGGCCCGGTCTGCGCGTCTCGGCGGCAGACGTCTGCCTCTACCTGCTGGTCGCGGTC
>CAYOIG010000006.1:0-2581 GCA_964403915.1 uncultured Myxococcaceae bacterium | reverse complement strand
CTTGGCCTCGGGCGTGGCCTCCGCCAGGAAGTCGTCCACACCCGCTTCGCGTGCGATGGCAGCGGCCGTGCGCGGATTGTCGCCGGTGATCATCACCGTGCGCAGACCCATGGCCCGGAAGCGGTCGAAGCGCTCCTTGATGCCGCCCTTCACGGTGTCCTTCAAGCGAACGATGCCGAGGATGCGGTCGTTCGCAGCGACCGCGAGCGGTGTCGCGCCCTGGTCGCCGATGGCGGCGGCGAGTGACGTGGCCTCCGGCGGGACCGAGCCGCCCCGGGAGCGCACGTACTCCGACACGGCGTCCACCGCACCCTTGCGGATCTGACGGCCGTCGAAATCGATGCCGCTCATGCGCGTCTGCGCGCTGAACCGGATGAAGGTGGCGCCGAGCTCGTGGACCTCGCGTCCCCGCATGCCGTATTTCTCCTTCGCGAGCACTACGATGGAGCGGCCTTCCGGGGTCTCGTCCGCGAGGCTCGCGAGCTGAGCGGCCTCCGCGAGCTCGGCCTCCTCGATCCCGGGCATCGGTAGGAACTCGTTCGCCATACGGTTGCCGAGGGTGATCGTGCCGGTCTTGTCGAGGAGGATCACGTCCACGTCCCCCGCGGCCTCCACGGCGCGGCCGCTCATGGCGAGCACGTTGCGGCGGATGAGACGGTCCATGCCGGCGATGCCGATGGCCGAGAGCAGCCCGCCGATCGTGGTCGGGATCAGGCACACGAGGAGCGCCGCAATCACCGTCGGAGACAGCGTGAGACCCGAGTAGAGGCCGAAGGGAACGAGGGTCACGCAGGCGAAGAGGAAGATCAGCGTGAGGCCCACGAGCAGAATGTGGAGCGCGATCTCGTTCGGCGTCTTCTGGCGCCTGGCGCCTTCCACCAGCACGATCATGCGGTCGAGGAAGCTCTCGCCGGGGTTGGCCGTGACGCGCACGACGATGCGGTCCGAGAGCACCCTGGTGCCGCCGGTCACGGCGGAGCGGTCGCCGCCGCTCTCGCGGATCACCGGCGCCGACTCGCCGGTGATGGCCGACTCGTCCACCGAGGCGATGCCCTCGATGATCTCTCCGTCCCCGGGGACCATTTCGTTCGCCTCGACTACGACCACGTCGCCCTTGCGGAGATCCGACGCGGCCACGACCTCCTCGCGCCCCTTCACCAGGCGCCGGGCGGAGGTCTCCTTCCGTGCGCGGCGCAGGGTGTTCGCCTGGGCCTTCCCGCGGCCCTCCGCCACCGCCTCGGCGAAGTTCGCGAAGATCACGGTGAACCAGAGCCAGAGGGAGACGGCTGCCGTGAACCAGAGGGGCTGCGCATCCGGCCCCGGCGCGAGCGAGTCGCGGATCCAGAGGGCCGTCGTGAGAACGCTCCCGGCCTCGACGACGAACATCACGGGGTTCTTCACCATGTGCTTCGGCGAGAGCTTGGCCACGCTGTCGAAGGCAGCCTGACGCAGGATCGCGCGGTCGAAGAGCGCGGTCTGCTGTGCGGTGGTGCGAGACATCTAGAAGAGCCTCCCATTCGCGGCGAGGAAGTGCTCGACGATCGGACCGAGCGTGAGGACGGGAAGGAAGGTGAGCGCGCCCACGATCACGATCACGCCGACGAGAAGGCCCACGAAGAGCGCGCCGCTCGTCGGAAACGTGCCGGGCCCCGCCACCACGACCTTCTTGCGGAGGAGCGAGCCGGAGATCGCAATCACCGGCACGATCATCGCGAAGCGGCCGAAGAGCATCGCGAGCCCGAGCGTCGTGTTGTAGAAGGGCGTGTTGGCCGAGATCCCGGCGAAGGCCGAGCCGTTGTTTCCGCTGGCGCTGGTGAACGCGTAGAGCATCTCCGTGAGCCCGTGCGGCCCCGCGTTGTGGAGCGAGGAGACGCCGTAGGGTGCCACGCTGGCCCAGGCCGAGAAGCCCAGGATGAGAGCGGGGAAGACCAGGATGTAGATCACGGCCAGCGCCATCTCGCGGGCCTCGATCTTCTTCCCGAGGAGCTCCGGCGTGCGGCCCACCATGAGCCCCGCGATGAAGACCGAGAACACGACGAAGACCAGCATCCCGTACAGCCCGGCGCCTACGCCGCCGAAGACCACCTCGCTGAGCTGGATGTTGAAGAGCGGAACCAGCCCGCCGATGGGCGTAAAGCTGTCGTGCATCGCGTTCACGGCGCCGCAGGATGCGTCGGTGGTGACGGTGGCGAAGAGTGCGGAGCTGGCGATGCCGAAACGCACCTCCTTGCCTTCCATGTTGCCCGTGGCCGCGACGTCGAGCCCGCGGACGACCGGGTTACCGCCAGCCTCGAAGGCGTAGAGCACCGTCACGCCGACCGCGAAGAGGAAGCCCATGGCCGCGAAGAGCGCCCAGCCCTCGCGCGCGTCGCGCGCCATGCGGCCGTAGGTGTACGTGAGCGCCGCCGGGATCGCGAAGATCAGCCACATGGCGACGAAGTTCGAGAGCGGCGTGGGGTTCTCGAAGGGATGGGCGCTGTTGGCGTTGAAGAAGCCTCCCCCGTTGGTCCCGAGCTGCTTGATCACCTCCTGGGAGGCGACGGGGCCCATGGCGATCACCTGCTTCGCGCCCTCGAGTGTC
>CAYOIG010000005.1:0-1556 GCA_964403915.1 uncultured Myxococcaceae bacterium | reverse complement strand
GTGATGGGAAGCCGCGGGCGGGGAGCGCTCTCGGGTGCCGCGCTCGGCAGTCTCTCGCATCGCGTGATCGGCGAGACGAGCAAGCCGGTCGTCGTCGTGCACTGATCGGAGGCGCCCGCCCGCCGCTCACCGCAAGGCCTTGCGGGTCGCCTCACCGTTCTGCGTCGATGCAAGGTCCTGTCGCCTGCCTCGCTAGACTGCGGGCATGGTGACGCTCGAATCACTGCCGGGTCTTCCCGCCGACGAGCAGCCCGTGGAGGTGGTCGAGCGCAAGGGTCTCGGCCATCCCGACACGATTTGCGATGCCCTCTCGGAAGAGGTCTCCCTCGGCCTCTCGCGTTTCTACCGCGAGCGTTTTGGAGCCATCCTCCACCACAACGTCGACAAAGCCCTGCTCTGGGGTGGTCGCTCGCGGCCGGCCTTCGGGGGAGGAGAGGTCCTCGCCCCCATCGAGATCTTTCTCGCCGGCCGGGCCACCGCAGAGTGGCACGGGGTGTGCGTCCCCATCGAGGAGCTGGCCGTCGAGGGCTCGCAGCGCTGGCTCGCGGCCCACCTGCGGCACCTCGACGCGCGCGAGCACGTTCGCATCCACTCGCTGGTGCGGCCAGGCTCGAGCGAGCTCGTCGAGCTCTACCTGCGCGCGCACGAGGCGGGCGCTCCGCCCGCCAACGACACCTCCTGCGGCGTGGGCTGGGCGCCGCTGAGCCGTCTCGAGGCCGTGGTTTCCCATGTGGAGCGGCACCTCAACTCACCGCCCGTGAAGGCGCAGCAGCCGGAGATCGGCGAGGACGTGAAGGTGATGGGCGTGAGGCAGGGCCGGAGCATCGAGCTCACGGTGGCCTGCGCGCTCGTGGACCGTTTCGTGGCGGACGTCGGCGACTACGTTGCGAAGCGCGCGCGCATCGCGGAGCGAGTGGCGGAGGCGGCGCGGGCCATCGGAGCGGGAGACGTACGCGTGACCGTCAACGCGGCCGACGATCCCGCACACGCGAGCCTCTACCTCACCGTCACGGGTACCTCGGCCGAGGCGGGAGATGACGGCGAGGCCGGCCGCGGCAATCGCGTGAACGGCCTGATCGCGCCGGGGCGGCCGATGACCCTCGAATCGGCCGCCGGGAAGAATCCCGTCAGCCACGTGGGCAAGATCTACAACCTGGCCGCGGGCCTCATCGCCCAGGAGCTGGTGGAGCAGGTGCCGGGTGTGCGCGAGGCGCATTGCTGGCTCGTGAGCCGGATCGGCAGCCCGATCAGCGAGCCGCAGATCGTGCACCTTCGCCTTCGCGACGCCGAAGGCCGCCCGGCCACGGCCCACACCGCTGCCGCCATCGACATCGCGCGCGGCCGCCTGGGCCGCCTGCACGAGCTCGCGGACGACCTCCTCGACGGAAGGATCGCCCTCGATCGCTGGCCGCTGCGTCGCTGAGGGCACGGCGAGGGGCCGCGTCCATCTGAGACATCGGGCCACGACGCCTTGCAGGGCTGTCACAGGAAGCACCGCCGGAACGCGCGGCATGGCGTGCGCGTATGGCATGGCGCTTGCTGTGCCTGAATCCGTG
>CAYOIG010000004.1:0-2406 GCA_964403915.1 uncultured Myxococcaceae bacterium | reverse complement strand
GCCGCCTCGAGCGGGCCGGGATTCCGATCGCGGGCCCGCCCCTGTGGGCGGCGGTCGCCCTGCTGGTGGCCGCCTCCGGTGCCCTCCGCGCGGGCGGCCCCCTCGAGGGGGGAGCGGCGCTCTGGCTGGGCCTGGCGGCCGTGGTGCTCGTCCTGGCCCTGCTGGCGGCCTTCCTGGCCGTACTGGGGGCCCATCGCGAGACGCTCGTCCCCTGGCCCTGGGGCCGCACGCTGCTGGCGCTCGCGCTTGCGGCGGCGGCAGTCGCCCTCGCGCCCCGCCTCCTGCCCTGGGTTCTGATGGATCCCCCGGCAGCCCCGCGAGCCGGACGAAGCCCCGACGTGCTGGTCGTCGATCTCGGCCTCTTTGCGGCCGGCGAGGCGCCGGGCATCCGCGAGCAGGGCGCTGGAGCCACGGGCCTGCTCGCGCCGAATCTCACGCTGCTCGCCACGGCTGGCCTCTTCTTCCGGCGTGTCCTCGAGCCCGCCGACCAAGAGAGGGCTTTTGCGTGGCTCCGGCTTCCCGACGGCCTCGCGGTGGCACGCGCGCTGCGCGCCCGGGGCTACGCGGCGCGCCTTGCCGGAGAGCGCGGCGGCCGTGATGCGTTGCCACCCGGGTTCGATCCGGGCGAGACGGGCGGAAGCGACGCGGACGCCGAGCAGGCGCTGCGCGCCAGCGTGGGCGGCGCCCTGCTCGCCGTCGCGGGTGCCGACCCCGCCCGGTCCGCCGAGAGTGCAACCGTGGCCGCGCGCATCACGGGACAGGCACTGCGCCGCATCGCGGCGGCGCGCACCTTCGACCCGGAGCGCCCGCTGCTCCTGCTCGTCGACTACGCGTCCGCCGAGCGCCGGGCCTCGCGACTCGACGACGAGGTCGGCCGGCTGCTCGACTTTCTCGCCGAGCTCGGGCTCGACGAGAACGCGCGCATCGCCGTCACCTGGCGCGAGGCGGAGCCCTCCGGCGGGCAGACCATGCGCGCGCTGCTGCGGCCTGAGCCTGCTGCGCCGCGCGTGCCCCGGGGCGAGGTGATCGAGACCGCCATCCTCGCGAGCGAGCTCGCCGAGCGCGTGGGCGGCCTCACCCCGGCGTCGGGGGGTCTCCGGTGAGCAGCGAGCCGCGACGCCTCCGCGTCCTGCTCGCCCTCGAATCGAGCGGCCCCGGCGGCGCCGAGCACATGGTCGTGCAGCTCGCGCGTGCGCTGCGCCGCATGGGGGACGAGCCCGTCGTGGCCTCGATGCGTCCCGGCTGGATGACGGAGCGCGCGGCCGCTGCCGGCATCCCCGTCTGGATCGAGCCCCAGCGTCGCGGCCTCGATCCGCTCTGGGCGCCGCGTCTCGCGCTGCGCCTGCGGCACGAGCGCATCGACGTCGTGCACAGCCACGAGTTCGCCATGAACGTCTACGCGGGCGCGGCCGCACGCCTTGCCGGCCTGCCGGCGATTGCAACGCTGCACGGCCGACACTGGGCCACCGAGGCGCCGCGGCGTGCCCGCGCCTACCGCGTGCTGCGACGGCTCGGCATGCGCATCGTCGCGGTCTCGCACGATCTCGCAGGCTTCCTGGCCGAGGGTCTGCAGCTACCGCTTGCTGCGATCGCGGTCGTGTACAACGGCATCGAGCTGTCGCCGCTTCCCGAGAACGCGGAGCGCACGCGCCTGCGCGCAGCCGTCCGCTCAGAGCTGGCGCTGGCGCCGCAGGCAGCGCTGGCGCTCGCCGTCGGCAACCTCTATCCGGTGAAGGACCACGCCACGCTCTTGCGCGCGGCCTCGATGCGGCCCGGCCTCGCGGTCGCGATCGCCGGCCGCGGCGCTGAAGAAGATCGCCTGCGCGCGCTCGCCGCCGAACTTGGCATCGCCGATCGCGTGCGGCTGCTGGGCCTGCGCGACGACGTTCCGCGCCTGCTCGGCGCAGCCGACGTCTTCGTCCAGCCCTCGCGCTCCGAGGGCCTTCCGCTCGCGGTGCTCGAGGCCATGGCGGCTGCCCTCCCCGTGGTGGCGAGCCGCGTGGGCGGCATCCACGAGGCCGTGACCGAGGGCGAGACCGGCCTCCTCGTGCCCCCCGGCGAGCCCGCCGCGCTCGCGGCCGCGCTGGCGCGCGTGCTCGGGGCGGCGGACACCGGTGCGGCATTCGGCCGGGCGGGACGCGCGCGCGCCGAGCAGGAGTTCTCGGTGACGCGCATGGCGGAGCGCTACCGGGCGCTCTACGTGGGCTGATCGCCGCCGCCTGGCCGCAGCGCGCCGAGCCAGTCGCGCAGCTCCCGGAAGAACGGGCGAACGTCGCCGCGCCGCGGATTCTCCCAGCGGCAGCGAGGCCCGGCCGGCCGCAGCAACACGCCGAGGGCCGCGGCGACGCCCGAGCGACCCTGCGTGCTGCGTGCTCCGCGCGCGAGCGCGATGGCATGATCGAGATC
>CAYOIG010000003.1:0-1613 GCA_964403915.1 uncultured Myxococcaceae bacterium | reverse complement strand
GTTGGTGCCGAGGTTCACGACGACCTGCAACATCTGGGTCTCGTCCCCCCGGATCTCCGGCGCGTCCGGATGAAGCGCCTCGTGGATCTCGACGTCCGCGGGGAGCGTCGCGCGCAGGAGCTGCAGCGCTTCGCGGATCGGGCGCTCGAGCCGGAGCCGGGCATTGCTGCGCTCGCCGTGGCGGCTGAAGGCGAGCAGGCGCGCGACGAGGCCCGACGCGCGGCCGGCGGCGTCCAGCACCTGCTGCAGATCCTCTCGCATGTGCGGGTCGTCGCGCGCCGCCTCGAAGGCGAGCGCGGCATGGCTGACGAGCGCCCCGAGGATGCCGCTGAAGTCGTTTGCGACGCCGCGCGCGAGGGTGCCCACGACTTCGAGCTTCTGGGCCTGCCGCAGGTGCGCGTCGAGCGCCTCTCGTGCGGCTTCGGCCTCCTGCTGCTCCGTCACGTCCAACAGCGTGCCCACGAGCCCGTCCACGTTGCCCTGCGAATCCCGGGAGGGAGCGCCGATACTGCGAACCCAACGCCTGGACCCATCAAGGCGGCGGATCGGGTAGGTGATGTCGAAGGATCGGCCTTCGAGGAGCGCAGCCTCGACCGCTTTCGTGACGAATGGGGCGTGATCGGGCGGAACGAAGACGTCGATGAAGCTCTCGGCCGCCATCGTGACCGAAGAGACCGGAAGACCGAGGATCGTGAAGATCTGCTCCGACCAGTAGCCCTCCGAGGTCGGGGGGTAGGGCATGTGGTAGCTACCGGCATTGGCGATCGCCTGCGCGGTGCGCAGGCTCGCCTCGCTTCGCTGCAGCGCCTGCTCCGCGCGCGTGCGCTCCGTGACGTCGCGCGAGACGGAGACCGTGCGGACGATCGTCCGCTCCGGGCCGAGCACGGGCGATTTCACGGTGTGGAAGACGCGCGTGGCGCCGTCCGCTCTCGCGAGAGTGTGCTGCGGCAGATCGACGGTCATGCCGGTTTCGAGCACGACGGCGTGGTCGCGCAGCTCGCCCTCCAGGGCCGATCCGTCGTAGCCGGACGGGGCGATGCTTCCGAGCAGCGCCCGCTGCGTGGTGCCGAAGAAATCGAGGTAGGCCCGGTTCGCGCCCGCGATGCGTGCGTCGGGCCCTCGCAGCAGCACGAGATCGGGGATCGCATCGAGAATCACGTGATACGTCGTTTCGGTACGTCGCAGATCCGCCTCGGCACTGCTTCGCGCCGAATCGTCGAGCACGAAGACGGCGTGCTCGTCGCGCTCCGAGGTGGTGTAGATGAGGATGATCACGACCTGGATGCGGGAGCCGTCGCGGCGGAAGTATTCCTTCGCGTAGGGAGTAGACGGTTCGGTCCGCTCCATCGCCTCGAGGGCGGCGCGATCGGCCTCGGCGTATTCGGGCGGTGTGATCCGCTGCCAGTTGAGACCCGCCGCCAGGAGCTCCTGCCGGCCATAGCCGAGGAGTCTTGCGAAGGCCTCGTTCGCATCGACGATGCGGCCCTTGGAGTCGCCGACGGCGAAGCCGAGGAGCAGCGTCTCCATGAGGCCGCGGACCACCGCCACGCCGTGCCGCACGGTCTCGCGGTCGAATCCGGTGGGGGCGGAAAGCGCGTCGCCGGCCTTCTCCT
>CAYOIG010000002.1:0-2589 GCA_964403915.1 uncultured Myxococcaceae bacterium | reverse complement strand
GCCGATCGAGAAGAAGCGAGCGCCGTCGGGCTGGCGCAGCCACCACACGTCGCCGTCGCGCTCGCTGCGCCACTGCGTCGGCGCAGCGGCGAGGAGGGGCTGCGCGAGCAGGGTGAGCAGCAGGGCGGTGAGCGCGCGCCGCCGCGAGGCGACGGCTCTCATGCCGCCTCCGCCGGCTTCGAGAGCACGAAGAGCGTGGGACGCCGGCCGAAGAGACCGATCTCGCGGCGCGCCGCGAGGCGCAGCGGGCCGGGTGCGAGGTGCTCGGGGGCATCGGTGAGCAGCGCGGCGCGTCCGCCCGGAGCCAGCACGCGCGCGAGCTCCGCGATCATGCCCGTGTAGAGGGCAGCAAGGGGCGCCTCGCTCGCCACCTGGCGGCCCCACGGCAAGTTCGATGCGACCACGTCGGCGCAGGCATCGGGCAGCGGCAGCGCGCGGGCATCCCAGCACGCGAGGCGCGCGCCGGCGCCGAGCGCGTGCAGGTTGGTGGCCGCTGCTGCGATCGCGTCGCGATCCCGGTCGCCACCGAAGGCATGCGCGCCCATCTCGGCGGCCTCGGCCAGCAGCGTGCCCGCGCCGCAGCAGACGTCGAGGGCGCGTGCGCCGGGCACGGCCCCGGCAAGGCGCCAGAGCGCCGCAGCCACCGGCGGCTTGAGCGACCCCGGCCGGTGCGCGCGCTTCCAGCTCCGCTCGTGGAGGGCCTGCCGCGCCAGCCGCAGGCCGAGGCGCGCGTGTTCGTGCTCGAGCACGAGGCGCAGATGCAGCGGTGCGTCGCGCTCGTCGGGCTCCACTGCAAGCCCGCAGCGGATGGCGACGGCCCGCGCGAGCGTCTCCTTCAGCTCGCTCGTCGTGTAGTTGCGGCGCCCGACGAAGCTCGCCGAGAGCGAGACGGCGGGCCGCGGCGGCAGCGCGCGCACGGCGCCGAGCACGGCCAGTGCCGGGTGCAGATCGAGGGCAGCCGCACGCTGGGCCAGCAGCGCCAGCGCCGCGCGCGCCCGCGCCATCCCCTCGAAGCGCGCCAGCTCGAGAAATGCATCGTCGGCCGTGCGCAGCGCCACCAGCGCCGCGAGCGGCTCCTCCGTCACGCCCGACACCATTCGGTGATGGATTTCCTCGACGCGCACGCCGGGCAACACGCGCAGCTCCTCTGCCACGACGTCCTCGAGCCCACGGGTAGCGCGCACGAAGAATGGAGTGGACAGTCAGCCCTCGAACACGGCCGCGAGTAGATCGATCATCGGCGCCACGTCGGCCACCGCGGCGAGCTCGCGGCAGGAGTGCATGGCCAGCATGGGGCTTCCGACGTCCACGGTGCGGATACCGACCCGCGCCGCAGTGATGGGCCCGATCGTCGAGCCGCAGGCGAGATCGCTCCGCGTCACGAAATGCTGCGGCGCGATCCCGCGCGCGCGGCACAAAGCCGTCACCTCCGCGGCCGTCTCGCCGTCGGTGGCGTAGGACTGGCCCGCATTGCTCTTGATCACCGGGCCTTTGCCGAGCAGGGGCCGGTGGCCCGGCTCGTGCCGGTCGGCGTAGTTGGGGTGCACCGCGTGGGCCATGTCGGCCGAGACGAGGCGGGAGCGCGAGAGGGCGCGGGGCAGGCTCTGAGCCTGCCCCGGCTCGATGGCCGCGACGATCCGTTCGAGACCCTCGGCGAGAAAGGGCCCGCCCGCTCCCTGGGCGCTGCGGCTCCCGACCTCCTCGTGGTCGTAGAGCACGATGCCGCGCGTGGCGGCGGCCGGCGTGGCAGCAGCGCGCAGCAGTGCCGACACCGCAGCGTGACACGAAGCGAGGTTGTCGAGCCGCGGCGCCGAGATCAGCTCCTCCCGCGCGCCGGCGAGGCAAGCCGGCTGCGCATCGTGAGCCATGAGATCGAAGCCGAGGACGTCCTGCGCCTTCACGCTCTCCTGCCCCCGGCCGCGCAGCTCCGCCGCCACCAGCTCCGCGAGCTCCGGCGTGCCCTCGAGACCGAGGATGGGCAGCAGATGCTGCTGCGGGTTGAGCTTCAGGCCCTCCTTCGCGAGCTCGCGCTGCAGGTGGATGGCGAGATTCGGGACGCGCAGCAGCGGGCGACCGAAGGCGAGCAGTTCGCTCCGCGGCCCCTTGTCCGTCGCGACCACGACCCTGCCCGCGAGCGAGAGATCGCGGTCGAGCCAGGTGTGGAGCAGCAGGCCGCCGTAGGGCTCGACGGCGAGCTGGCGGCAGCCGTGCGCGGTGACGTCGGGCCGGGGCTTGAGCCGCAGGTTGGGAGAATCGGTGTGCGCACCGACCCAGCGGAAGCCCGCCGAAGCCGGAGGCTCGGTGCCCACGACGAACGCGAGCAGGCTGCTTGCGCTGCGCACGACGAAGCGCGCGTCGCCGGGCGAGAGGGTCCACATCTCTTCGGCGCGAAGCGCGCGGAAGCCTGCGTCCTCGAGCCGGGCCGCCGTCTCAGAGACGGCATGGTAGGGCGTGGGCGCGGCGTCGATGAAGCGCAGCAGGTCGAGGGCGGCATCGGCCATTGGCGCGCAAGCATACGTCAGGCAGCTGCTCACGGCGCGAGAACGAGTGCCCTGCCCGTCCAGCGCATCACCCGATCGCCGGTCGCGA
>CAYOIG010000001.1:0-2895 GCA_964403915.1 uncultured Myxococcaceae bacterium | reverse complement strand
CCAGCACGGGCGTGTCGTCGCGGACGGCGACGAAGCCCCCGAAGTCGTGGCCGGGAAGCGCTCCGCCGAGGGTCTCGGTCGATCCGCAGCGGGGGCACGATGCGTGCTCCTGCGCTCCGTAGCGGAGCTCGCAGCCGCGGCAGACGGTATAGACCCACGTGGGATTTGGCGTCTTCGGGTTCCAAGGCGACGCGAGGTCGAGGCCGATCACGCGCCAGCGGTGTCCGCGCGCATGCGCCCTCGCATCGGGCTGGTACTGCGCGATGCCGAAGCGCCGCTCGACGGCGACGGGCTCGCCCTCGTCGCGGTCGCGGAGCAGCCGCAGCGTGCAGGGCTCGCTCGGGAACTCGTAGCCGGGCAGGATCCCGAACTCTGCGAAGCGCCGCATCGGGTGACCCGATGCGCGATCGTCGGCGTCTTTCTTCGCCGCGTCGTCGCCGCGAATCCCGAGCAGGCTCTTCTTGAGCTCCATCGCCTGGATCGCCGACCACTTGCCGAGCCCGCCCTCGGTCCAGCGCTTGATCGCCTCCTCGAGCTGCAGGATCTGAAGCCGCACGCGGTCGAAGAGATCGCCGATCCGGGCCGGAAGCCCCGAGAGCGCCGCTTCGAGATCCGCCTTCGTGGCGAGGCCGGCAGGACCGAGGATCTCGGGCTCCCAGGCATCGGCCGCGATCTCGGCGGCGCGCGGCATCTGCGCCGCGAGCGCATCGAGCAGGCCCGTCACTGCGTCGGCGCGAACCTCGCCTTGCAGCGTCACGTACTCCGCCATCCGGCCCGCGAGCCCGGGCTCGGCGAGCCCGAAGAGGATCGCGTGCAGATGCCTCAGCACGACGTCGCGGTTTCCGAGACCGATGCCCGGCGCCGGCACCTCGCCGGCGATCATCTCCGCCGGCTTGTCGTAGAAGTAGGCATCGTGCGGCGTGCTGCGCGCGTAGCCGACCACGACGCCCACTCGCGAGCGGCGCCCGGCACGCCCGCCGCGCTGCGCGTAGTTGTCGGGGCGCGGGGGAACGTTGCGCATCACGACGGCGTCGAGGCCGCCGACGTCGATCCCCATCTCGAGCGTCGGCGAGCAGGCGAGCACGTTGATCGGCGAGCGGCTCGGGGGGCCCTTGAAGCTCTCCTCGAGCTCGATCCTCGCGTCCCCCGTCACCTGTGCCGTGTGCTCCCCTGCAACGAGCGTTGCCCGGTGCGGCATGAGGATCCGGCGTACCGAGCGGCTCCGCATCACCTCGTCGCGCGCCCACGGCTCGAGCCGTCCGTCGCAGGTGGGGCACGGGGATCCCGGCTCGGCGAAGGGCATGCGCACGTTGCAGACGGTGCAGCGGAAGCGATCCGCGTCAGCGAGGAGCACGAGCTGCACGCAGTCGGCGTTCACCTGCAGGAGGCTTCGCTGCTTCTTGAAGCCCTCGAGCTTCACGGGAACGAGGAGCCTCGGACCGGCGCACAGGAAGTCGAGGAGCGCTTGCATCTCGTCGCCACCCGCATCGGCTCCGCCGAGGCGCTTCACGAGGCGCTTCAGGCCCTGCTCGAGCCGCGGCCCCCGCCCACCACCGCTCGGCTTGCGCCACGGGTTGTTGAGCCCGATCCCTTCGGGCACCTCTGTGCGATCGAGGTAGAGAAGCGGCGCGCCGTCGGGCGTACACCCGAAGCCGGAGGGGTTCTTCACGCGTCGCTCCCAATCGGCGCTCCGAAGCTCCTCGGGGCAGCGCGTGCTCTGCGGATGGTACGAGAGCAGCGGACGCGAGAGCGCGCCGCGGCGTCGCACCTCGTCGAGCACCCAGCGCGCGAGGTAGGCGAGCTTTGCGGTCGAGATTCCGAGCCGGGCGGCGAGCGAGGCGCCGCGATCACGGCAGTACTCCTCGAGGTGCTCGTAGCGGACGCCGACCAGGCCGAGGTTGAAGACGCTGCTGCGGTAGGCGGCGCTCACCGCGAGATCGTCGAGGAGCGTCACCTCCTCCCATGCGCTCGCGTTGCGCCGGATCTGATCGCCGAGGTACTTCGCGTCGTCGTACTGGAGCGCGTGCGGGTTGTCGTGGCTCCGAACCCCTTCGACCATGAGCGCCTGCACCGCACGCTCGATCGAGAGCGAGCCGCCCGATGCGTCGAGCGCGGCCACGAGACGCCGCCGCATCCGGTCGTAGCGCCCGGCGTAGGTGATGAAGCGCGCCTGGTGCGCGGCATCCTGCCGGCTGTCGGCGAAGATCAGCAGCCGCTCCTTGCCGTCGTGTCCCGGCTTGTCCGCGTTCTGCTCGGCGAGCGCTTCGACGAGGCCCTCGGCCAGCACGCGCACCGCGGCCGACGTGCCGAGCGTGACCGGCGTGAGGATGCTGCCGCTGCCGGCGAAGGCGCCGCAGACGAGGCAGCGGTTTCGAGCGGGCGCGAGCGCGACCGCGAGCGGGTACGTCGTGGCGTCGGGCGAGAAGGCGCACGTCGCGGGATCGAAGGAGCCGGTGAGGACCTGGCGGCCCTTCATCTCCTGATCCGGCAAGTCCTCGTCGTCGCCGTCCGCACGCCGATAGAGGAGCAGCTCGCCCTCGCTCCCCGCATCCGGGTTCGGGACGAGCGGCGCGGCGCCCACTCCGCCCTCGGGCTCCTTGAAACGGAGCGTGTCTGCGCCGCAGCTCCGGCAGAGGTAGAGCGGCGCCGCCACCCGCCCGCACGTGCACTGCGCCTCACCCATCGGATGAAGGCGCCCGCAGGCCGGATCGACGCAGCGATGGAAGCGCCAGCCCCCGCGAACGAAGCGGTGCGTGCGAAGGCGAAGCGCTCCCGGGCAGCCGTCGGGGAGCGCCGCGCCGGCAACCAGCGCCGCCTCGACCTCGCGGCGGATCGCGTCCGGGTCGCTCGCCGCACGCTCGGGCACCTCGCTCCGGATCCGGTCGACGATTCCCG